>DATMCA010001113.1:0-2334 GCA_035559015.1 Umezawaea sp.
AGGGCCGCGGTCGTTCGGTAGCGGGCTGGGCAAATTGTGTCAGGTGAGAAGGCTGGCGGGGCGGATCGCGTCGGCCCCGAACCGGAACCTCGCGCGGTCGACGGCCCGGTCGGCGTCGGACCAACCGTGCTCCCGCTCCCCCAGCACCAGCTGCCGGTGCACGGTCTCGCGCGGCACCAGTCCCTCGACGCGGACACCGACCAGGCGGATCCGGGCGCGCTGCAGTCCGAGCGCGTCGTACAGGCGCAGAGCGGTGCGGTGCACCTCGCGGGTGCCGTCGGTGGCCTCGGGGATCGTCTTGGACCGGGTGATGGTGGTGAAGTCGGCGAACCGCACGGTGATCGTCACCGTGCGGCCGGCCACGCCACCCGTCCGCATCCGGCGGGTCACCCTGGCCGAGAGCCGCAGCAGCTCGCGGCTGATGATGTCGCGGTCGTCGGTGTCGCGGCCGAAGGTCTCGTTGGCGCCCATGGACTTCTCGGGGTCGTCGGCGGTGCTGCGCGGGGCGAGCTCGCGACGGTCGGTGCCCCAGGCCAGCTGGTGCAGGTGGCTGCCGAGGGCGGCGCCGACCGCACGCTGGAGGGTGGCGAGCGGGGTGTGCGCGACGTCGCCGACGGTGACCAGGCCGAAGCGGAGCAGCAGGTCGCGGGTCTTCTCCCCCACGCCCCACAGCTCGCCGACCTCCATCGGGTGCAGGAAGGAGGTGATCGCCTCGGGGGGTACGACGACCACGCCGTCGGGCTTGGCGCGGCGGCTGGCCAGCTTGGCCAGCGAGACGGTCGACGCGACGCCGACCGAGCAGGTGATGGCCTGCTCGTCGTGGACCACGGCGCGCAGCCGCTCGGCGATCTCGAGCGGGCTGCCGAGCCGCTTGGCCGAACCGCGGACATCCAAGAACGCCTCGTCGAGGGAGACCGCCTCGACGAGCGGGGTGACCCGACGGAAGGTCTCCATCACCGCCCGGGACACGGTGGTGAAGTCGTCGTAGTCGGGCGAGACCACCACCGCCTGCGGGCACAGCCGGCGGGCGCGGGTGCCGGGCATGCCGGACCGGACGCCGTACTGGCGGGCGAGGTAGTTGGCCGACAGCACCACCCCGCGACCCCCGCCCCCCACGATCACGGGCACGTCCCACAGGTCGGGACGCGCGCGGACGGCGACCGACGCGTAGAAGGCGTCCATGTCGACGTGCAGGATCGGGCAGTCCCGCGACGGGTCGGTCATCGGCCGACCCGGAGGTCAGCGGGTGGCGAGCAGGTGCACCTGGGTCGCGAGGGGGAGGTACTCCGGGCGGCCGGCCACGGCCCGCTCGAGGTCGACGAGGGCGGCGGTGGCGCCGGGCTCGAGGTCGAGCAGGGACCCCGGCACGAGGTCGGCGAAGACCCGGACGGCGTGGGTCTCCTCGAGGGTGAACCCGGCGTCGGCGAGCAGCGCGGCGACCTCGTCGGCGGTGTAGCGGCGGCCGCCCCGACCCGACGCGGAGTCGTCGGGGCGGTCACCGAGCAGGGCCAGCGCCTGCTGGAAGTGCCCGGCCATCGCCCGGGCCACCACGGCGGCGTGCCGCTGGGCGACGAGCAGGCTGAGCAGCCCGCCCTCGCGGAGCACCCCGGTGATGGTGCGCAGCGCGGCCGCCGGGTCGGGGACCACCTCGAGCACCCCGTGGCAGAGCACCACGTCGGCGGAGCCGGGCGCCACGTGCGTGCCGATGTCGGTGAGGTCTCCCTGGACACCGGTGACCAGACCGGCGACGCCGGCCTCGTCGGCGCGCCGGGCGAGGGCCGCGAGCGCGTCCGGACTCGGGTCGACGACGGTGACGGCGTGGCCCTCCCGGGCCAGCCGGACCGCGAACCCGCCGGTGCCGCCGCCGATGTCGACGACCCGGGCGTTCGGCTCCAGCCGGGCCACGACGGCGTCCCAGACCACGCCGGTGCGCACGCTGGTGCGGCGCTCGCTGGTCGACATGACGCCCAGCCTAGGGGGCTCGCGGGGCCGCCTTTTTGGGGTCCCCGCGGAGTTGTGAGCTGGAGGAGCGAAGCGGGGGAGGCGAGCAACTCCGTGGGGAAAATCATCCGGGGCTTCCAGGGCTGCGGTGCCACAGCTTGCGGGCGACGGACTTGGTGTCCTCGCCGGCCGGCTTGATGTCGGCGTACGGCGACATCTGGAACCCGCTGGAGTGCACCAGCACCCGGCTGCGCACCGGGGCGGGGCTGTCGCCCATTGCTTCCTGCTCGACACCGACGCCGGCGTAGCCCTCGGGCACCCGGGCGAGGTGCTCGTGGACGGCAGCCAGGCCGTGGCCGCGCCAGAGCGCGTGCAGCTCCGGTAGCTCCCAGG
>DATMCA010001114.1:0-7253 GCA_035559015.1 Umezawaea sp.
TGGCGGAACGTCCGCCGGGCAGTTGCGGGACCGTGGGCTCGGCGCGGACCTCGCAGGCGTGGGTCGCGATCTTCTGCGGCCACGAGATCCAGATCTACGACGGCGAGACCGGTGAGCCGCAGAAGACGGGATCGGTCTACAACTTCGATCCGAGAACGCTGCCGGACGCCGGGGTGACCCCGAAGGCGGTCTGGAACGACTACGAGATCCGGGTCGTCGGGCAGCACTACACGATGATCCGCAACGGCGTGGTGATCAACGAGTTCGACAACACGCCGGGCAAGCAGTCCTCCAGGGCGGGTGACCCGCCCACGGACCTGCGCCAGTTCGCCTCGGGGTTCCTGGGGTTGCAGAACCACAGCAACAACGACGTGATCGACTTCCGCAACATCCGGGTGCGGTCGCTCTAGTCGTCACCGGCCGGTCGGTGCGTCCCGCGGCGCACCGACCGGCCACCGCGCTCGGGAAAGGTGCAGCATGTTCCGACGTTCGATCGCCGGTGTCGCCAGCGCACTGCTGTGGGTGTCGCTCGCCGTGGCCATCCCGGCCTCGGCCGTGTCCTCCGCTCCCGTCCAAGCCCAGGAGCAGGTCCTGACCTGGACCGCCGACAACGACGTCACGCGCTACAAGTCCGCTCCCACCACGGCCGCCGCGGGAGTGACGAAGATCGTCTGGGAGAACAGCGAGGCCACCGGCAACACGACGGGCATGCCGCACACCCTCACCTTCGACACGTCGGCCGAGGGCTACAACCACGACGTCGACCTGAACATCCTCGCCAACCCCTTCGACACCCAGAACGGCAGGCACGAGGCCACCGTCACGCTGACCCCCGGGAAGTACCGCTACTTCTGCTCGATCCCGGGGCACGGGTCGATGGTCGGAGAGTTCACCGTCACGGCGGGCGGCGAGGACGTCACGCCGCCGACGGTGTCCGCGACCGTCACCGGCCCGAAGAACTCCGCGGGCGACTTCCTCGGCGAGGCCACGGTCACCGTGAACGCCTCCGACTCCGGCTCCGGCGTGCGACTCGTCGAGCAGGACGTCGACGGAGCCGGTTTCACCCCGTACACCCAGCCGGTCCGCGTCACCGCGGTCGGCGAGCACACCGTGCGGTACCGGGCGACCGACGTGGCGGGCAACACCTCCGACGCCGGATCGGTCGCCTTCCGAGTCGTGGCACCACCTTCCGACGTCACACCGCCGGAGGTCTCGGCGAACGTGGCGGGGACGAAGGACTCGAACGGCGACTACGTCGGCAAGGCGACGGTGACGATCACGGCGACGGATGCCGGTTCGGGTGTGGAGTCTCGGGAGTACCAGTTGCACTCTGGTGCGTGGACCGTCTACTCGGGACCGTTCGACGTGACCGAGGTGGGGTCGCACATGGTGCACTTCCGGGCCACGGACAAGGCCGGGAACGTGTCGCCGGTGGGCATGGTGAGCTTCACCGTCGTCGAGGTGCCGCCGACCGACACCACACCGCCGACGACGTCCGCCGCGATCTCGGGAGCCACCAACCCGAGCGGCGAGTACATCGGCAGGGCGACGGTCACGGTGACCGCGAGCGACCCGCAGTCCGGCGTGCGGCTCGTCGAGTACGCGCTGGACGGCGGCGGGTGGACGGCGTACTCGTCCGGGGTCGTGGTGAGCGCGCTCGGCGCGCACACCCTGCGGTACCGGGCCACCGACAACGCGGGCAACGCCGCGCCCGAGCGGTCGGTGACCTTCACGGTCGTCGAAGGCGGGAGCGACGTCTGCCCCGACTCCGACGAGCGCCCGACGGTGGTCATCGGACGGGACGACACGGGGGTCGCGAACGTCGACACCGGCAACGGCTGCACCGTCAGCGACCTGATCGACCAGAACCGCGGGTACCCGGACCACGGGGCCTTCGTCCGGCACGTCGAGGAGGTCACCGAGGGCCTGGTGGCCGGCGGCGTGCTGACCCGCAGGCAGCAGGGCGTCGTCGTGCGCGCGGCCTCGCGATCCGACATCGGCAAGTAGCTTCGCAGAGCAGGGAGAACCGAGATGGCTGCACGGACCGCATCCGCGCTCGCGATCGTGAGCGCCGTCGTCACCGCGTCGGTGATGTGCACGGCCCAGAACGCGAACGCTGACCTGGTGACGTACTGCGTGGGCAGCGGCGGGGCCGTCACCGTCCCGAACGACCTCTTCGTGCCGGCGGGTGAGTCGTGCTCGCTGCGCGGCACGATCATCACCGGTGACGTGCGCGTGGCCGCGGGCGGCAACCTGGTGGTCAACGGCGGCACGGTCAACGGCGCCGTCGCCGTCGCGGCCAACGGCTACCTCGACGCGACCGACACCCGGATCGACGGCGCCGTGACGTTGGCAGCGGGGGGCTTCGGCGTCTACCTGAAGAACACCGACGTCGGCAGCGCGGTGCTCCAGCCGAAGGGCTCGGCCACGATCGAGGGCTTCCTGTTCGCGGAGCAGGGGTCGAAGGTCGACGGTAACCTCACCGCGGGCGTCGGCGAGGTTACCGTGACCGACGGCGAGGTCACCGGCAACGTCAGCACCAACGGGGCGTACCTCACCGACCTGCACGGTTCGTTCGTGGACGGAACGCTGTCGGTGCTGAACAACTCGACGGGCAGCGTCGTCTGCGGCAGCGCGGTCCAGGGGAGGTCGACCTTCGCCGGCAACGTCGGCGGTGTCCAACTGGGACCGAACGGCGGACTGGACTCCTGCGCGTCCGGCGGCTACTTCGCCAAGGACGTCGGCATCTCCAACACCACCGGCGGTCGCACGACGCTGGACGACAACGTGATCAACGGCTCGCTCACGTTGACCGCGAACAACCCGGTGGCCCAGGTGGCGGCCAACAACCGGGTGCGCGGCGGGATCACCGGTGAGCGGACCGACGCGACGGTGATCGACGCCAAGGCCGCCGAGCAGACCCGCGGCACCGCCAAGGAGCGCGCGCGGGACCGCCTCGCCCAGGTCGACGGCGCCGTCGCCGCGAAGGGCAAGGCACGACTCTGAGGTCGACCGGTGTGGCGAGCGGGGGACAGCGGCCCGCTCGCCACATCGGACGGCTCAGCCCGCCGTGCCGATGGCGTCCAGTTCGGCGGCGTCCTCGTCGGAGAGCCGGAGTCCGGCACCGGCGAGGTTCTCGCGCAGGTGGGCCGTCGACGAGGTGCCCGGGATCAGCAGGATGTTCGGCGACCGCCGCAGCAACCACGCCAGGGCGACCGACATCGGCGTCGCGCCCAGCCTGGAGGCCACCGCCGAGAGCGCCGAGGACTGGAGCGGGCTGAAGCCGCCGAGCGGGAAGAACGGCACGTAGGCGATGCCGTCCGCGGCGAGCTCGTCGACCAGGGCATCGTCCTGGCGGTAGGCCAGGTTGTACATGTTCTGCACGCACACGATCGGCGCGATCGTCCGGGCCTCGGCGACCTGTTCGGCCGTCGCGTTGCTCACGCCCAGGTGCCGGACCAGGCCCTGCCGCTGGAGTTCCACGAGTGCCTCGAACGGCTCGGCGAGCGACCCGGCCTGAGGTCCGGTGGCGTCACCGAGCCGGAGGTTGACCAGGTCGAGCACGTCGAGGCCGAGGGTGTCGAGGTTCTCGTGGACGGAGCGGCGCAGGGCCTCGGGCTGCCGGGCCGGGGGCCAGCCGCCCTGCTCGTCGCGGGTCGCGCCGACCTTCGTCACGACGTGCAGCGCCTCGGGGTACGGGTGCAGCGCTTCGCGGATCAGCCGGTTGGTGACGTGCGGCCCGTAGGCGTCGCTGGTGTCGACGTGGGTGATCCCGAGGTCGACGGCCTCGCGGAGGACGGCGAGCGCGCCGTCGTGGTCGGCGGGCGGCCCCATGACCCCCGGACCGGCGAGCTGCATGGCCCCGTAGCCGAACCGGGTGACGGTCAGGTCGCCCAGGGTCAGGGTGCCGCCGGGTAGTGAGGTGGAGAGCGTGCTCAAGGTTGTGCCCTTCGTGGTGAGCTGGGGTGGTGCCTGACGGCTCCTTGCACCAATACTGGGTGGGCAACTTCCCGACGGGAAGTGGGCACCTGGAAGTGCGTAGGTCACCCGCGGGTGAGAGGAGTGGCACGTGGCGACGACGACGGCGGCCCAGAAGAGGGCGCGGGCCAAGGCGGAGTACGACGCCTTCCTGGCGATGTGCCCCAGCCGCAAGCTGCTCGACCGGATCTCGGACAAGTGGGTCACGCTGGTGCTGTCGGCGCTGGGCAGCGACGCCCCGCACGAGTTCGGCGGCGACTGCTCGGGGCAGCCCCGGTCGATGCGCTACTCGGAGCTGTCCCGCCTGCTGGCGGGCGTCAGCCAGAAGATGCTCACCCAGACGCTGCGCTCGCTGGAGCGCGACGGCCTGATCACCCGCACGGCGACGCCGACCGTGCCCGTCACGGTCACCTACGAGCTGACCGACCTCGGCCTCTCGCTGCACGGGATGGTGCGCGGCATCAAGTCCTGGGCCGAGGAGCACATGGACGACGTGCTCGCGAACCGCGCGGCGCACGACGACCAGGCCGGGTGACCGGGGTCAGGCCCTCGTCCGGCCGACGTAGACCTCGCGGGCCCGGTAGTACGTCTCCGCGGACGGGCCGGGCGAGCCCGACGAGCCCTCCATCTGGAGGTTCAGGATGAGCCACATCGGCTGGTTCACGAAGCCCGCGCCGCGGTGTTGGCCCACCCAGGTGCCGTCGAGGTAGTAGTGGATGTCGACGTCGGTGGCGTTGACCTTGGCGATCCACGCCCGGTAGCCGTGCCAGCCACCGGGGTTGGTGACGGTCTTGACGGTGCTGGACCAGCCGCCCGCGGCGTCGCGGTAGGTGTTGAACCAGTTCCGGGCGTCGCCCTTGAACTCCAGGACGTCGCTCTCCGGCGGCCAGGTGTTGGCGCCGGTCAGCCAGAACGCGGGCCAGGTGCCCCGTGCGGAAGGCGCCTGGAACTCGCCCTTGACCTCCCAGTTCGGGAACTGGTCGCTGACCCGGACCTGCTGCTTCGCGTGCACCGCGCCGGAGTGGTAGCGGATCGGGAGGTGCGGGTCGGCCGAACTGCTGCCCTCGTCCCAGGTGATGCGGCTCGCCCGGATGGCGAGGACCCCGCCGGACTCCAGGAACACGTGGTTGCGGTCCGTCGCGCTCGCGTACATCCGGGCGCTGCCGTTGTGGTCGGACCCCCAGGGGTAGCGGAAGTTCCACGCCGCCTGGAGGGTGTCGTAGTTCGCGAACGAGCCGCTGAGCACGGTTTCCCAGGTGGCGGCGCTCGCGGGGGCGCCCAGGGCGGCAGCGGCCAGGCCCGCGCCACTCGCGGCCAGGAGACGACGTCGGTTGAGCGTCACGATGGGTCCTTCCACGCGCTATCGGTGCCGCGGCACGACGTGGCGGAGGTCGGCGACGCTGGGTAAGCGCTTTCCAAATTAGGAGGTCCGGCACGTCCACGTCAACGCCCGGTTGTGGAACCCTTGTCGGGCAACGGGAAGAACCGCGGTATTCCACTCCGACCACCCACGGGAGAACGCGATGTCCGACCACTCCGCCGAACGGCCGTCCCCCGGCGGGGCGAGGGCCGTCCTCAACGCCGCGGCAGCCGTCGTCCTGGCCGCCGCCGCGCTCGTGGTCCCCACGGGCACCGCGGCCGCGGCCCCCGGCGTGACCCTGTTGTCCGACACGGTGCTCGACCCGTCGGCGCTGTACTTCGTGTCCTACGACGGCCTGGTCAACAACGACTCGTTCCAGCAGGACGCGATCCTCACCCACGCCGGTCACCAGTACACGGCCTGGTACACCGGCAGTCGGCACGCCGTGGTGGCGCGGCGGTCGCTGACCGGGAACACCGCCTGGCAGGAGGTGGTGCTGCCGCACCAGCTGAGCGTCGACGACTCGCACAACGTGATCTCGCTGGGCATCTCGCCGCAGGACGGCAGGCTGCACATCGCGATGGACACCCACAACAGCACCGTGTTCTACCTGAAGTCCGAGGCAGGCCTGGTGTCGCAGCCCTCCTTCCGCGACTGGACCGCCGCCCGGTTCGGGGCCGTGCAGCGGACGCTCGACGGCGTGGACCTCGGCGCGATGACCTACCCGCAGTTCGTGGTCACGCCCGAGGGCAGGCTCCAGTTCAGCTACCGCACCGGCGGGTCCGGCAACGGTGTCAACGAACTCGCCGAGTACGACGCGGGCACGTGGCGGAAGCTCGGCGCGTGGTCGTCGGCGACGGGTTCGTGGACCGGTCCCAACGGGGTCGTGTCGACGACCAGGAACATGTACCTGCACGGCCTGACCTACGACCGCGGCGGACGGCTGCACGCGTCGTTCACCTGGCGCGAGGGCAACGCGGCGGTGCTGTGCGACAGCGGTGGGCTCACCAACCACGAGACCGGGTACGCCTACAGCGACGACCGCGGCCGGACGTGGCGCAACGGCGCGGGAACGCCGGTCGGCACCACCGGCGGCACGCGCGTCGGCATCGGCTCGCCCGGCCTGGTCGCCGACCCGCTCGACCCGAACCACGGGCTGATGAACCAGGAGGGCCAGGCGGTCGACTCGACCCGCACCCCGCACGTCGTGATCAGCTACGTGCCGGGCCGCTTCACCCAGTGCGTGTCCGACTACGCCCGGCAGCGCACCCAGTACGGCCGCACGTTCCACCTCGTGCGCGGGGCGAACGGCGCCTGGACCAAGCGGGAGGTGCCGGTCGCACCGGGTTCCACGCAGCGCACCAAGATCGTGTTCGACCGCGCGGACAACGCCTACCTGATCATGCCCAGGGCGCGGATCGTGTCCGCGAGCAAGGCCAGTGGGTGGACCGACTGGACGCTGGTGTTCGACCGGCCGGCCATGAACGCGTTCGGCGAGGTCAACGTGGACACGTCGAGGATCGCGACGGACGGCGTGCTGTCCGTGCAGTACCAGCAGGCCTCCACCGGCACCACCCCGTCGCCGATCCGGGTGGCCGACATCCGGCTCGGGTAGCCCTCCTCCCGCCGCCGGAAGGCGAAATCCGGTCGTCTTCGATCAATTCGAAAGGAGCGGACATCGAATTCGTCGAATTCCCGGAATCCGCCGGGAAAAAGCGTTCCGATGATCGACCGCGAGGCTCTTGACTGGAGTTCGTCCGTCGATAGCATCGAATGAAAGACATCCCAGGGGCGTAGATGTCAAGCAGCGAGGTTCTCGGTGTGATGCGACCAGGCCGTCGTTTCGTCGTAGTGGGTGCCGGTTTTGAGGCATCCGTGGAGGATGCCGACAAGCCGGTTGGCGAGCTGACGCAGG
>DATMCA010001115.1:0-2771 GCA_035559015.1 Umezawaea sp.
GCCGCTGAGCTGGGCGTTTCCCGGACAACGGTGTCCAACGCGTACAACCGGCCCGACCAGCTCTCGCCAGAGCTGCGTCGACGGGTGTTGGAGACAGCTAGGCGACTCGGATATCCGGGCCCGGACCCCGTGGCCCGGTCACTGCGGACCCGGAAAGCGGGCGCGGTGGGGCTCCTGCTCACCGAGAACCTCTCGTACGCGTTCCGCGACCCGGCGGCCCTCGGCTTCCTGGAGGGCCTCGCGCTGGCGTGCGAGGATGCGGGGACCGGCCTGATGCTGATCCCGGCGAGCCCGGAGCGCGAGGACGTGGCGGCCGTGCACCGCGCGGGTGTGGACGGCTTCGTCGTCTACTCCGTGCCGGACGACGACCCGCACCTCGCGGCCGTCCTCGAACGGCCGGTGCCGACGGTCGTCTGCGACCAGCCGGACATCGGCAACGTCGACCGGGTCGGCATCGACGACCGGTCCGCCATGTACGAGCTCGCGCAGCACCTGATCTCGATGGGCCACCGGCGCGTCGGCGTCGTCTGCATGCGCCTGGCCCGCGACCGCAACGACGGCTACGTGTCCGTCGACCGCCAGCACGCCGCCCACTTCCACGTCCAGCGCGCCCGGCTCGCCGGTCTCGCGATGGCGTTCAGCGAAGCGGGCGTCGACTGGTCCAAGGTGCCCGTCGTCGAGCGCTTCGACCACAACACCGCGTCCGGTGAGGCCGCGGCCGCCCAGGTCCTCGACCGGGATCCGACCATCACGGCGCTGATCTGCACCTCCGACATACTGGCTCTCGGCGCGATGAACGAGGCCAAGCGCCGCGGCCTGCGCGTGCCCGAGGACCTGACGATCACCGGGTTCGACGGCATCCAGGAGGCCGAGCGCGCGGGCCTCACCACGGTGCGGCAGCCCGTGCTGGAGAAGGGCCGCGCCGCGGGCAAGCTCCTGCTCGACGTCGGCGAGCGCACCCGGCCCCGCTCGGTGAACCTGAGCACGGAACTGATCGTCGGTACGACCGCCGCCGCTCCCCGGACGATCACCGAGGAGCGCTGGTTCGGCCCGTGATCAGCTCAGCCTGAACACCACGGGGTTGCTCACCTTGCCCGCGACCTTGGCGATCAGCAGGTAGTCACCGGGCCCGACCCCGCTGTGGGTGCGGCAGCCCTCGTCCGAGGTGCTGCCCGCCCAGCTCAGGCCATACGTGAACTGCTCGCGCGGCTGCATCACCCGCACCTCGCTGCCCTCGGTCGCGAAGCAGTGGTTGCTCGACCACAGCTGCGCCGTGCCGTCCGCGCTGGTCACGACCAGTTCGCGGAGGGCACGACCGATGTCCTTCGTGCACGGCAACTGGCCGACGTTGGCCACGTGGATCTTGAACTCGGGTTGTTGCCCGACCTCGTAGTTCGGCTTGCCGACCTCGGCGACGACGTTGATCGACGCGTCGTCGCACGCGGCCGGCGGGCCGGGCGGAGGGGTGGGCACCGGAGGTGCGGCCGGCGGGGGCGGTGGTGCCGTGGAGGAACTGCTCGGGGCCGCCGTGGACGGCGGGGTCGACGGGGGTGTCGACGTCACGGCCCGGAGCTCCGGCTGCGCGTCCGACCGGCCGACGAGACTGGCGACCAACCAGATCGTGAGGAGCAGGGCGACGAGGGACGCGCCGAGCGCTATCGCTCGACGACGCCAGTACACCGAGGCCGGCCGCGGCCCTGTGGGCTCGATCACGACACCGACCGTAACCGGGTGGGCCTGCCGGGAGCGGGACGCTGGAGTAACCCGATGCGGTGAAAGGTGACGTTGGCCGGAAGGGCTTGGCACCTGGGCTAACACCGGTTGCAATGGGTGTGGACAGTCCTGGACAGGAGGGTGTGCCGTGACCGCGATCGACGAGTTGCTGCGCCGCAACGACGAACTGGGCAACGTTGTGCCGGGTGACCGCTCCACACCCCGGCCTTCGATGCAGGTGGCGATCCTGACCTGCATGGACTCCCGCATCCGGGTGTTCGAGATCTTCGGGTTGAAGCAGGGTGAGGCCCATGTGCTGCGGAACGCGGGTGGGGTCGTCACGGACGACATGATCCGGTCGTTGGCGCTTTCGCAGCGGAAGTTGGGGACTCGGGAGGTGCTCCTGGTGCACCACACCAATTGTGGGCTGGAGTTGGTGACCGAGGATGGGTTCAAGGATGAGCTTGAGTCGGATTCGGGGATGCGGCCCACTTGGGCGGTGGAGGCATTTCGTGAGGTGAAGGACAGTGTGCGCGGGTCGATGAACCGGCTTCGGCATAGTGCTTTTTTGCCGTACAAGGATGCTGTTCGCGGGTTTGTTTATGATGTGCGGACTGGGGTTTTGACGGAGGTTGTGTAGGGAGTGGGCCTGCGTCGGGGCTGCTTTCCGTGAGCGGACGCACGTGACTGACCTGGCGCAGGCCATCCTCGCTGCCTTGCCGCGAGGCAAAGCGGACGCACGCAACTGACCCGACACGGAACTCCCCCGCCACCCCGATCCGAAGCGCCCTCATCTTTGACCTTGGTTTGTCAAGGCATCTTTCCCGCCTTGACAAACCAAGGTCAAAGACTGAGATAATTGAGCGAGCGGGGTGTCGGGGGGACCACCCTGGGGATCTCGGCGAGCTGCGGGCCGAGGGTTCCAGCAGGCCCAGGAGGGTGAATGGAGTCCCAGCGGGATGTGTCCGATTTGACTTGGGGCCCCTAGATTTGTCCCTTTATCGGGCGAAAAGGCAGTGCCCGAAAGCCCTGCCCGATCTGCAATTTTAAGGGACAAA
>DATMCA010001116.1:0-5885 GCA_035559015.1 Umezawaea sp.
TCCACTGTGATCCGTCGCCGCAGCTGCCGGTGCGCCGGTTGCCCGATGTGGTCACCAGCCGCTTGCCGAGCACGGTTGCCGCCACTGACATCCCGCCGTTGAGAAGCCCGATGCGGCAGAGATGGAGAGCGAGCGCTGTGGCGTCGCGGCAACGGGGTGGTCGTCGAAATTGACCACAGCAGTCGATCCGCACCCGTCCCTTTCCAGCCGCACCCACCTGACTCCCCGGACCGCCCGGTCGCGATCGATCCGCCGGGCCACGCGGGAGGCCGGCCGTGAGTAGCGCGATCGGTTACTCCCTCGACTGCTCCACCGCGGATGACCTCGACCTGGTGGACATGGCCAGGACCGGTGACAGCAGGGCGTTCGAGGAGCTCTACCGCAGGCACCACGCGTCCGCGTGCGGCTTCGCCCGCAGCCTGCTGGGGTCCGCCCAGAACGCCGACGACATCGTCGCGGAGTCGTTCACCAAGGTGTTCCAGCGCATCGTTTCGGGTGGCGGCCCGACCACCGCGTTCCGGGCCTACCTGTTGACCACGGTGCGGACGACCTTCTGCAAGCAGCTCGCGTCGGAACGGATGGTGAACCGGGAGGTGGACCTCTCCGAACTCGCCGTTCCGGTGGTCGACGGTGATCCGGTGCTGGACAGGCTGGACGTCGAGTACGCGGCAACGGCCCTCACCCGCCTTCCGGAGCGCTGGCGCACGGTGCTGGTCCTCCTGGAGGTGGAGGGGAAGTCCACCGCGGAGGTGGCCGCGCTGCTGGAGATGCAGGCCAACGCCGTCGCCGCCCTGGCGTTCCGCGCACGCAAGGCGCTCCGCATCGCCTACGCGCAGATGCACGTCCAGGTCACCGCGAACCAGACCTGCCGGGCGCACTCGGGAATCCTGGCGGAGTGGCTGTGCGGAAGGCTGAACCGCAACCTGCGCGTTCGGGTGCGGCAGCACGTGGGGATCTGCGCGGTCTGCGCCACCGCCGCGCACGAGGTGGCGGAGGTCTTGAAGACCTTGGGCGTCGACGTGTGCCCCTCTTCCGATGAACCGTGATCGACTTCGGCCCTCCCCCGGCGGAGATCGACCGCTGCCTCGCCGAGCGGTTCGGGTCCAGAACGCGCTGGTCAGCGGGGCGGCCGCTCGGGTTGCCGCCACGTCGAGCCGGTGGCCAGGTAAACGGCGTTCACCAGCGAGGGCCGTGCCGATCCCCTCCTCGGACGCCTCGTTGCGGTCCCCTCCGCGGGTCATGTGGTTGGGTTGTCCCAACTACTCGGAGGCTGCCGTGAACGGTGATGTGCTACTACCGGGTGATGTGCTGACGGCGGCCGAGGGCGCGCCACCGGTGGAGTCGGTCGAAGTGGTCGCGCAGGAGTTGGCGAAGCGGTTCGGGGCGTTCGACGTGTCGTTCCTGCTGATCGACGTCGGCGACGAACGACTGGTGCGGCTCGCCTCGACGACGCGGGACGGCGGCCGTGGTGGCACGGAGGGCGTCGACCTGCGCGACAGCGCCTACGAGGAGGTGCTGCGCACCCAGCGGCCGTGGCGTGCGCAGGACGGCGCCGAGGTGCGGGTGGTGCTGCCGGTGACCAACCGCGGCGACTGCGTCGGTTTGCTGGAGGTGACCGTGCCCTCGCTCGACGAGCAGATGCTGGCGCAACTGGGCGAGGCGGCGCACGCGCTGGCCTACGTCATCGTCACCGACCGCCGCTTCACCGACCTCTACCACTCCGGCCGGCGCACCACGGAGATGAGCCTGGCCGCGGAGATCCAACACCAACTGCTGCCCACGGCATCGTGCTGCGAAGCAGCCCAGTTCACCGTCGCTGGCGCCTTGGTGCCCGCCCACGACATCGGCGGCGACACCTACGACTACGCCTTGGACCGCGACGTCCTGCACCTGTCGATGACCGACGCCGTCGGCCACGACGTGGGCTCGGCGCTGACCGCGACCCTGCTGGTGGGCGCGCTGCGCAGAGCCCGTCGGGCAGGCCTCGACCTGGCCGGGCAAGCGCGGCAGGCCAACAACGCCCTGCTGGAGCACCGCCGGGGATCACTGGCGACCGGACTGCTGGTGCGCGTGGACCTGCGCGACGGAGCGGTCGAACTGGTCAACGCCGGCCACCCCGCACCGCTGCTGCTGCGCGACGGCGTGGTGGCGCCGCTCGAACTGGAGATCGACCTGCTGTTCGGCGTCATGCCGCACACCTACCGGATCCAACGGCTGGACCTGCGGCCCGGAGACCGGCTGGTGCTGCTCACCGACGGCATGTTCGAACGCGACGCGGAGGACATCGACCTGTCCGCGCTGCTCCGCGACACCAGCGGGCTGCACCCCCGGGAGGTGGTGCGGGCGGCGACCAGGGCGGTCAAGCAGGTCTACCGCGATCACCTCCAGGACGACGCCACCGTGCTCTGCCTGGACTGGCGCGGAAGCGGCCGCACCGAACGCCACGCCGACAACGGCGCGGACACGGACACCGCCTCGCCCGCCTAGCGCCGAACGATCGACCCCCGACCATCCCGGCCCGAAGTCCCGTCGTTCTGCCGACCCCTCAAGCCGGACCCGGCACTGTCGCAAGAGGACTGCGCGCATCGCCGACGCACCCGCTCGGCAAGGTCGAGGAACACGCCCTGCCGCTCGTCGTGATCCGCCCCGAACTCGCGGAAACCGTGCTTGACCCAGTCCAGAGGTCTGGCAGACGAACGGGCGGAGATTCCGGGCTACGTTCACCTCGTCGCGACAGACCCCGATGATCCGCCCCAAGGTCCCCCAAGAAGTTGCACGATGCGCAAGTCCAGCCGGAAATCGCAGCAGTGCCGGTCAAAGCTCTCACAGCCGGGTACGCGGCGGGAATATCCCGCACCGCGCGCAGGCCGCGAACTTCGCCGCCCTCCAGGTGCACGAGCCGTGGGCGGTCCCTGACCGTTCCACCTGGTCGACCCGCTCGCCCCCAACTCGTCGCGCGACGTCCGCAGTGCTGGACGACCCCAGAGCCCTGTTCCAGGGAACGCCCGTCAGGGCGACCACCAGTTACACCCACGGAGGACCCATGACCACACCTGTTCTACTCCCGGCCTCCACCCCGTTCCCCGGTGGACGACTGGTTCCGCGAGTTCTCGTGGGTGCTGTCGCGATCGTCGCGTTCGCCGGTGCTTCGGCGGGCTCGGCCTCGGCGGTGGAGGACACCGCCTCCACCGATGCCAACGTCATCGTCGGCTCGGCGATCACGCTCACCGACCTCACGCCCAGCTTCGACCTCTCGGGCATTCCCGGTGCGACCGTGACCGGTCTCGCAGCGGTGACCTACACCGTCGAGACGAACAACGCCGCGGGTTACTCGGTGACCGTGCAGAGCCAGACGCCGACCATGGTCGCGACCGCGCCCGGCAACCCGGACTCGATCCCGATCGCCGCTCTGACCGCACGCGAAGGGGGCCCCGGGGCCTACACCGCACTCAGCGACTTGACAGCGCTGCAGGTGCACACGCAGGCGACGAGGTCCGCTGAAGGCGGAGACAACCTGACGACCGACTTCGAGGTCGCCATCCCGTTCGTCAACTCCGACACCTACACGGCGACTCTCGACTACGTCGCCGCCACCCTCTAGTCGATCCGAGGCGAGAGGACGGCTGATGATCTCCCTGTTGCTCCGATTCGGTTCCGCATTGTCGTCCGCCGTCCTCCTCTGCTGGCTCGCCCCGGTCGGCGTGGGGTCCGGGATCGCCGTCCCGGACCCCACGGGCCCGAGCAGTACCCGTGCCCCCGCCTCCACGTCCTACCGCCCGGTGGACGAGGACTTCTCGCTGACCGTCAGCCCCACCCGACTCGCCGTCGGACCAGCCGACATCGGCGGCACCAAGGAGATCCTGGTCGTCAACCGCGGGCGGGTGGCGCTCGCCGTCACGGTGAAGAAGAAGAACTTCACCAGCTCACCGGACGGATCGCTGGTGTTCCAGGACGACGCCCCCTACGCCGCCGCGGACTGGGTGACCGTCGCCCCCACGAGCTTCGACCTGGCACCGGGCGCCACCCGTGCCGTCACCGCCGCCATCAGCGTCCCCGCGGACCCGGAGACCGGCGACCACCAGGTCGCCATCGTCTTCACCGTGCCCTCGGGCCAGACCGACTCGAACGTGAAGATCAACCGCGGGATCGCGACCCCGATCTACATCACCGTCCCCGGCCCCGTCGACGACTCGATCTCGCTCGGCGACATGACAGCACCGTGGTTCTCCCTCGACGGCCCGGTCGCCATCACCGCGCAGGTGCACAGCACCGGGACAGTGCACCGGGACTTCCGCGGCAAGGCGGCGCTGGCCGTCGACGCGGCAGGTTCACCGGCCGCGTTCCCCGACTTCACGGTCCTGCGCGGCGCCACCCGCGACGTCAGCACCACGTGGGAACCGCCGCTGATGTGCGTCTGCCACCCCAGCTCGTCCATCGTCAGGGCCGACGGTTCGATCGACACCAGGACCGTCCGCGTCATCGTGTTCCCGTTCCACCTGCTGGGCGCGCTGCTCGCCGCGGCGCTGATCATCTTCCTCGTCGTCCGCCTGCGCAAGCGCCGGTTCCACGCCGCGGTGCTCGCCGCCGCTCGGCGGGTCACCCCGGCAGCCGGCACCGATGCCTAGGCCGAGGGGCCGCAACCGGGCGCTGGCCACGACCGCCGTGCTGCTGGCCGCGCTCCTCGGCGCGGTGAACCCCGTCATCGCCAACGCCGCGGGCACGGTGCTGTTCCAGAACAGCTTCGCCAACCGGACGGTGGACGGGACCGGAACCGTCACGGTGCCCACTCCGACCAGCGGCACGAACGCGGTCTGCCTGACCGCCTCGGGCAACACCGCGACGCTCCCCGTGCTCAGCTGCGCGGGCACGAGCGACGCCCAGGGCAGCGGCAAGCTCCGGCTCACCCCCAACACCGGCAACCAGATCGGTGGTGTGTTCGGCGCGACCAGCTTCCCCACGTCCAACGGGCTGGACCTGACCTTCACCTCCTACCAGTGGGGCGGTGGTGCGGCCGACGGCATCGCGTTCATGCTCGCGGCCGCCGACCCGGCGAACCCGGTCGCACCCGCGAACATCGGGCCCCCCGGCGGCTCGCTCGGGTACTCCCCCTCCGGGTCGATCAGGGGTCTGCCCAACGCCTACCTGGGCGTCGGGCTCGACGTGTACGGCAACTTCAGCAGCAACAGCTTCTCCGGCAGCGGCTGCGCCAATCCGGCGAACATCTCCACGGCGGTCCCCGGCGCCGTGGTCGTGCGCGGCCCCGGCAACGGCTCGGTGGGCTACTGCGGCCTCACCACGACGTGGAACGGCACCGCCGGGTCCACGGTGACCCTGCGCGCCGCGACGCGCGCGGCCTCCGCCGTCCCGGTGCAGGTGCTGGTGAACCCCACCGCCACGACGTTCCTCTCCGACTCCGGTGTGTCGGCGGCCGCGGGTACGTACAAGGTGGTCGTCACGCCGGTCGGGCAGCCCACCAGGACGCTCACCGGCGCGCTCCCCTCGGTGTCCGCGGGCCTCTACCCGTCGACGAGCTGGCTCAACGCCGCCGGTGTGCCCAAGCAGCTCGCGTTCGCACTGGTCGGGTCGACCGGCGGGGTGACCGACACCCACGAGGTCTCCAACGTCAAGGCCGTGACGTTCAACCCGGTGCCGCAGCTCGCGGTCAGCACGACGAGCTTCAGCGCCGCCAGTCCGGCCCAGGGCGCTCCGGTGACCTACCAGGTCGCCGCGAGCGTGCTCGCGGGCACGAACGAGAACAGCCCGATCTCGATCACCCAGACGACGCCGACCGGTGTCGTCCCGGTCGGCGCGTACGGCACCGGCTGGGTCTGCGCGGCGCCCGTCAGCCAGAACATCACCTGCACCACCAGCGGCTCGTCGTTCCC
>DATMCA010001117.1:0-6272 GCA_035559015.1 Umezawaea sp.
GACCTGCGGGTCAAGGAGAACCCCGGCTACCTCAGCGTGGTGCTGCTCAGCCAGGTCATCACCCGGTTGGGCACGGTCCGCGAGGTCCACGCCGGGGTGGTGGAGCAGATGTACGCCACCGACATCGCCTTCCTCCAGGACTTCTACCGGCGGATCAACAGCGAGGGCCACACCAGGGCGGGTGTGTCCTGCCCGTCGTGCGGCACCGCGTTCGAGGTCGACCTCGCCGGTGGTCGCCTGGGGGAATCGTGACGTACGCGGCCGACCGGTTGCTCGAAGAGGTCGCGTACGTGGCCTACCACTTCCACTGGCCGCGCGAGGAGATCCTCGACCTGGCGCACCACGAGCGCCAGAGCTGGGTCCGCGAGATCGCGCGCATCAACACGAGGGTGAACGAGGGGAGGTGACCCGGTGGGGTTCTTCCGGGATCGGTGGCGGCGCGGGAACCGCGCCGCGCAGGAGCCGGCGGCCGCGCGGGGCACCGCTCCGGCGGCACCGGAGCGTCCCGCGTGGGACGGCGGGTGGCGTGCCGTCGCGCCGCTGAGCGGGGTGATCCAGCGCAGCGGCGTCGCGGTCGGTGACGGGCTGGGCTTCCGGGACGGGTTGACCTCCTGGCGGGACCACAGGTTCGGCGGCGAACTGGGGCACTCGGTGAGCGCGAGCGCCCCCGCGGGGTTGGTCGGTGGGACGACGGGTCCGGAGGTGGCTGAGCGGTCCCGGTACTCGGGTGGCGGGCCGCTGCTGGTGGCCTGGCGCCGGGAGAGCGAGGAGGCGGTCGGGCCGGGGCTGTCCGGTGGTGTGGTCGAGGCGGCCGTGCCGAAGGCGCCTCGCGCCGGTGCCGCGCCGGTGGTGCAGCGGAGTGCGGTCGGCGGGCCTTCCGGTGGAGGGCGTTCGACCGGGCCTTCCGGTGGTGCCGCGGTGAAGTCTTCGAGCACCGGTGTCGCGGCGGTCGGCCCGAAGTCGTCGGGCGGGGGCGCCGCGGAGACGTTGTCCGCCGGTGAGGCGGTGGTCGGTTCGGCGGCGTTCGGCGCCGGGTGGACGGGTGGGGCGCGGTCGACGGGCCGAATCGCCGAGGTGGTCCGGTTGCGACCGGTCCGGCCGCCGTTGACCGTCGCCGGGCGGCCGGTGATGCCGGTCCGCTCGCTGCCCGTGGCCGGTGGTGCTCCGGGGAAGGACGCCGGTGGTGCTACGGGGAAAGGCCAGAGCGTGTCGGTGGCTCGGACGGGCGGGCGGTCCGGGTCGGCGGACGCCGCGCCGAGATCCGTGCCGGTGCTCGGGGAACCGCTGACCGCGATGCCGCCGACGGCAGAGGTGCCGGCGGGATCGTCGTCGGTGCCGCGGTCGAACCCGCCCGGTGTTGGTGGGCCGGTGGTCCGGTCGGTGGCAGCTCAGGGCGGTCCGCTCGCGGTGCAGCGCAGTGCGGCGCCGAAGTCCGCCGCGCCGCCGCGACCTGGGCGGGGCACCGGGATCGGCGCACCCCTCACGGAACTCCCGGCCACCGCGGCCCCGGCGAGGGCGCGTTCGCCGAAGCCCGCGGCCGGTGGAGCGAGCGCACCGGTCGTGCGGAGTTCGGCGGCTCCGGAAGGTGAGCCGGAGTCGTCCCCGAGCGGTGGGTCGTCTTCCCGGCGGGTGGCCATGGCGGGCGAACCGGTGCAGCGCGGCCCGCTCCCAGGAGCGGAGGTGGTGCCACCGCTGGGGGTGGATCGCCCGGTGCGGCGTGCGCTCGACGGCACGATGCCGGCGGCGCGGCGGTCCGGCGACGCGTCCACGTCCGACCGGGCACCGGCCGGACCGGGCGCGACCCGGCTGCCGGTGGTGCCGGTGACCCGGCTCCCGGCCGGGGAGGCGACCGTCCAGCGGTCGCTGACGCCTGCCGCGCAGGCGAATGCCGGGGCGCACGCGGGTTCCGCGACTCCTGCGGGGCACGCGGCACCCGGTGATCATGTGCCCTCTGCGGCGCACGTGGGCTCCACGGGTCCTGCGGCGGATGAGCCTCACCGGTCCACATCACTGGGCAGGGCGCGCGGTCCGCGGGTGCTGCCCCTGATCGCTCAACGGCCCCTCACCACCAGCACCGGCAAGGGGTTCCAGTCGGTGCAGCGTGTGGCAGAGCGGCCCGTGGTTCGCCCGCGGTGGGCGGGCACCGGGTCGGAGGCGACCGGTTCGGATTCCGCGCCGACGGCGCGACGGCGGTCCGCGGACCGGGGAGTCCCGACGGACGGTAGTCGCGGGGCTGCTCCGGGGCGTGACGCGCGTCGACCGACCGGCTCCGGCGAGACGTCCCCGCGGACGCGGTGGTTCAGCCGCCCGAATGCGCCGACGCCGGCGGTGAAGGGGTCGGCGGGTGCGCACGGGCCGACCGGTTCGGGCCGGGTGCGGCCGGGCGGCGCGGGCGCGGTCGGCACGGCCCCGAACGCGACACCGGCATCGACCTCCGCAGCAACCCCGCCCCCGCCCCCGCTCCCGACCCAGGCCCAGACCTCGACCTCGATCCCGGCCCCGACCCAGACCTCGATCCCGCCCTCGACCCTGCCCTCGACTCCGACCTCAGCCCCGGCCCCGGCCCTGACCTCGACCCAGATCCCGACCCAGATCCCGACCTCGACTCCAGCCCCGCCCTCGGCCCGGATTTCGGCCCCGATCCCGGCACCGTCCTCGATCCCGGCCCCAGCACCGTCCTCGATGTCGTCGTCGCTGGCCGTCCAGCGGGCGGCCAGTCCCGGTTCCGCCTCGCACCCCCACGTCCAGCGGCACGTCGGCCGTTCGCCGCGACAAGCGGGAAACGGCGCGCCCGCCGTGGTGCGGCCGACGCCGCCCCGACCGCTCGACGGCGGTCTGAAGCTCCCGGCGATCGCACACCCGCACCCGACCGGCATGTCACCCACGGTCGGCCGCGACCGCTGGGACTCGGCCGCCCCGCGACCGACCTCGGCACCGGTCCCGGTGAGGTGGTCGGCGGGCGCGCGGGTGCAGCGGGCACCGGCCCGCGCGTCGTCGGACCCCGAACCGGAAGCGAGGACGCCAGGGGCCCGGCCTGAGGTCCCGGTGACCGAGCCGGCGCGCTCCACCCGGAACGTCTCGACCCAGCCTCACGGGGGCCGCCCGGAGCGGGTCGACCCGGATCTCGACGAACTGGCCCGCAGGTTGCTCGACCCGCTCGGCAGGCTGCTGCGCGCCGAGCTGCGCCAGGGCCGCGAACGCACCGGCCGACTGCACGACCGCCGCCGTTGACCGGCCCGAACGAGGAGCACCCCCATGAGCGACGACGTCTTCGCCAGCAGCGTCTTCTTCCGGTTGACCATCGCCGACGACGACCTCGGCATGTTCCACACCTGCGACGGCCTCGGCGCGACGGTGGAGGTCGAGCAGTACGCCGAGGGTGGCAACAACGGGTTCAGCTGGAGCCTGCCCTCGCGCATCACCTGGTCCAACATCACCATGACCCGACCGGTGACCGGTGACTCGGCCAAGGTCCTCAAGTGGTTCAACGAGGTCATCAAGGAGGCCGACCGCGAGGACGGCGAGATCGTCGCGCTGGCTCCGGACCTGACGCCGATCGTCAGCTGGCAGGTGATGGGCATCATCCCGATCCGCTGGCAGGGGCCGGCCTTCGACCCGAGCCAGTCGCAGGCCGCCGTGGAGACGCTGGAGTTCGCCCACGAGGGCCTCCAGGCGTCCAGCGACGACTGAGCGCGGCGACGGGAGGAGGCGGACCGTGGCATCGAAGGTCGGGGCGATCGCCGGCAAGGCGGGCAAGGCGGCGAAGGCGTACTTCGGCTCGGGCCTCGTCAAGGCGCGGCTGGTGATCATGGAACCGCCCGCCAGGAGCGGTGCCAAGCCGGGGGCGCGGTTGGCCACGGTCAAGTTCCAGTTCAACCCCAACAGGTTGGCGCTGAGCAAGAGCGTCGAGTGGCGGCGGAAACCGGCGCGGATGGCGGGCCAGGCGTCGTTGCCGGAGTTCGTCGGCAGCGGGCCGCGGTCGTTGAGCGTGGACGTGTTCCTGGACGCGACCGCCGAGCACGACAACTCGGTGGAGGAGCGGGTGGAGAAGCTGATGATCGCCTGCGTGCCCACGAAAGCCAGCCTGCGCAAGAAGAAGCCCGCGAGCCCGTGGGTCCGCTTCGAGTGGGGCACCGCCAAGTCGGTGTCGTTCGACGGCGTGCTGTCCAGCCTGTCGGTGGACTACTCGCTGTTCGACGTGGACGGCAAGCCGCTGCGCGCCACCTGCTCGCTGGCCATCGAGGAGGCGGGGGCGGGCACGCCCGGCCAGAACCCGACGTCCGGTTCGCGCGAGGCCCGGCGGACGCACCGGGTGGTCGCGGGGGACAGCCTGCCGCAGCTGGCGTGGCGCGAGTACGGCGACGCGACGGTCTGGCGGGTGATCGCGGAGGCCAACGACATCGACGACCCCATGGTCCTGGTCCCCGGCACGGAACTGCTGGTGCCGGGCGTGGCGGGGGAGACAGGAGAGGACCGATGACCGGGCAGAACGTGGAAGGCGACAACATCGCCGCGAGCGCGGTGGTGCTCGTGAACGGCACCGAACTGGTCGAGCAGGCCGACCAGCTGGTCCGCTGCGTGGTGGACGAGAACGTCGGCCTCCCCGACTGCGCCGTGCTCACCTACTCCGACGAGAACAACGAACTGCTCAAGGACACCGGCATCACGATCGGCGCCAAGCTGGTGGTGTCGTTGGCGGCCTCGGGCGTCACCACCACCGAGAAGGTGTTCACCGGCGAGGTCACCGCGCTGGAGCTGGACCGCGACGGAACCGGCTCCTACCTCCTGGTCCGGGCGATGAGCCGGGCGCACCGCCTGATGCGGGGCCGCAAGGTCCAGGCGTTCCGCAACATGTCGGCGGCGGCCGTCGTGCGGAAGGTCGCCACGGGCGCCGGGCTGACCGTGGGCAGGCTCGACGTCGCGGGCGTCACCTACCGGCACCTGAGCCAGGCGGGCGTCTCGGACTGGGACTTCCTCCAGGCGCTCGCCCAGGAGCACGACGCCGTGGTCCGGGTCGACGAGGCGGGGCGGCTGGAGTTCGTGAAGCTCAAGCCGGCGAGCAAGGCACCCGTGCCGAAGATGGCGAACGACCCGCACGTGCTGGAGTTCGGCGAGAACACCGTCGCGTTGCGCGCCGTGCTGACCACCGCGGACCAGGCCAACGGCGTCGAGGTGCGCAGCTGGGACGTGGCTACCAAGAAGGCGCTGGTCGCGGTGCGCCCCAACACCTTGAGCAAGACCGTCAAGCCGGGGTTGACCGCGAGCAAAGCCAACCGGGCGTTCCCCACCAAGGCACCCCTGCTGGTCACCGACACGCCGTACGCCACGCAGGCCGAGGTGACCCGCGCGGCGCGCTCGCTGGAGGCGTCCACCAGCGCGGGCTTCGGCGAGCTGGAGGCCGTCGTCACCGGCAATCCCCAACTCCGCGCGGGCGATCCGGTGGCGTTGACCAACTCCGGCCAGGACTTCGACGGCGCCTACACCGTGACGGCGGCGCGACACGTGCTGGAGCCCGAAACCGGCTACTACACCACGCTGACGGTCAGCTCCTCCCACGACCGCTCGCTCGCGGGCCTGGTCACCGGCGGCAACGCGCCGGCTCGCAGCCCGCGCATGCCCGGCCTGGCCACCGGCATCGTCACCGACATCAAGGAGGCGGGCGGTCAGCGCGGCTGGGTGCGGCTGAAGTTCCCGTGGCTGGACGACAAGTACGTCACCGACTGGGTGCGCACCGTGCAGTGGGGCGGCGCGGGCGGCGGCGGGGTGTTCAGCCCCGAGGTCGACGACGAGGTGCTGGTCGGGTTCGAGCAGGGCAGCCTGGACCGGCCCTACGTGATCGGCGGGCTCTACAACGGCGTCGACAAGCCCTCGGCGCACGACCTGCCGCTGGTGGACGGCAGGCGCGGCAAGGTCAACCGCCGCTCCCTGGTCTCGCGCACCGGCAACCGGGTGGAACTGCTGGACGGCACGGCGCGGTCGGGTGTCCGGCTGGCCTCCGGTGACAAGCGGCTGGAGGTCGTGCTCGACGAGAAGCGCAACAAGATCGACCTGTTCGTGCGCGGACCGGGCGGCGTGCGCGTGCTCAGCTCGGTGTCGCTGACCAGCGCCGGCATCACCATCGACGCCGGGCAGGGCGTGCTCACGCTCAAGGGCGCCCTCATCAAGCTCAACTGACCACGTGAGGAGATCGCGACATGCCCACCGCCGCCAGACAAGGTGACAAGACGCTGCACGCCGGCACCATCGGCCCTCCGCTGAACCCGCTGTCGGCG
>DATMCA010001118.1:0-3577 GCA_035559015.1 Umezawaea sp.
TGGCGGGCAAGGCCGGCCACCGGCTCGACTGGACCGGCACGTGGGAGCTGGAAACCGACACGCCGTTCGACGGCTTCGACGGCGAGGTGTCGACCCAGGTCGTCGTCAGGTTCGAACTCCCCGTGCCCGTCCGGGTCGGGAAACTGCTCACGGCCGGGTTCGGCCTGAGTCGATCCGCCCTGGGGGGCCTGGTCGACTCCGGCCGGGTCCGCCTGCCCGTGGCCGTCGACGCGAAGGTCCGCGAGGACTTCACCTTCCTCGTCCTCGCCCCCGCTCACCCGGACGAGACGGTGAGGTGAGCCCTCTCCCCCTGCGGCCCGATCAGGGTGAGGAGTTCGGCGGGGTGGTCGTCGGCACTGCCGAGCCAGTGCGGGACCCTCGCGTCGAACTCCGCGGCCTCACCGGGCCGCAGGAGGAACTCCTGCTCCCCCAGCACGAACCGGACGCCGCCGTTCATCACGTAGATCCACTCGTACCCGTCGTGGGTCTTGAGCGCGGGCGGCCCCCACCGGGACGCGGGCGGGTAGACGACCTTGAACGCCTGGATGCCGCCCGCCCGCCTGGTCAACGGCACGAAGGTCATGCCGTCGCGCGTCACCGGGCGGAGGTGGACGCGCGGATCGCCGACGTGGCGCGAGCCGACGAGGTCGTCGAGCGGGATGCCGTGCACCCTCGCCAGCGGCAGCAACTGTTCGAGGGTGGGACGGCGCTTGCCGTTCTCCAGGCGGGACAGCGTGCTCGCCGTCAGCCCGGTCTCGGCGGCCAGGTCGGCCAGGGTCGCGCCGCGCGACAGGCGCAGCGCGCGCAGCCGTGGGCCGAAATCGGCGAACAGGGTGTCCTCGTAGTCGTCCACGCCCGGCATTTTGCCGATCGGCAACAAATCTTGCCACCGGACCTTCCTCCGTCGAAGACTCCGCCGCGGAGGTAACACCTGATGATCGGAATCAACGCCCGCCGTCGCCTGGCCGCCATAGTGCTCGTCCTGCTGTGCGCCTCGGGATGCACGGCCGCCCCGCCGTCGAACGTCGGCGCGGTGGACGCGTTCGACGCGGCGACCCGCGACGACGACGCGTTCAACCGCCTGTTCACCCACGAGTTCGCCGACGTCGACGGGGTGCGGATGCACTACGTCAAGGGCGGTACCGGGGAACCGCTCGTCCTGCTGCACGGCTGGCCGCAGTCCTGGTACGAGTGGCGCGGCATCATGCCGGAGCTGGCTCGGAACTACACGGTGTACGCGCTGGACCTGCCGGGCCTCGGCGACAGCACCGGATCGCCCACCGGCTACGACAAGACGACGCTCGCCGGCTACGTCCACGGCCTCGTCGACCGGCTCGGACTCGGCGACATCCGACTCGTGGCCCACGACCTGGGTGCCGGCGTGGGACTGCGCTACGCCACCCGGTTCCCCGACGAGGTGGTCCGCTACGCCCACCTCGACTACCCCGTGCCCGGCCCCGCGCTCAGCGCCGCCGAGTACCGGAAGTTCAGCTGGCACATGGCCTTCCACACCCAGGCGAGGATCCCCGAACTGCTGGTGGACGACGACGTGCGGAAGTACCTGGCGTCGTTCTACCCCCTGGTCGCCCGCGGGGGCGTGAGCTTCGGCGGTCCGGGAGCGCGGTCGCCGTTCTCCCCCGAGCAGGTGGACGAGTTCGCCCGCACCTACCGACGCCCGTCGGTGCTCACCGGCGGGTTCGAGCTGTACCGCACGCTCGACCAGGACGAGCGGGACAACACCGCGGCGGGCCCCACCACCGTGCCGACCCTGCTCATGACGGCCGAGGGCACCCTCGCCTCCACCCGCCCCACCCTGGAGCCGCTCGCGGCGAACATCCGACGCGCGGTCGAGGTTCCGGGGTCGGGGCACTGGCTGCCCGAGGAGAACCCGGACTTCGTGACCGCCGAACTGCTCGCGTTCCTGGGAGAGTCCTGAGTGGACGGAACAGGGGTGACGGCCACACCGACGTCCCAGGCGAGCAGGTCTTCGCCGCTCGAACCCGTGGCGGTGACCACGATCCCCACCTGGCGCCTGCCGGTGGTCACCGGCCCGGCCCGGGCATTTCGACCAGGGTGAAATGTCAGCCGCTTCTCGTCGTCGTCGGTGTACTACTCGGGAGTTTCGTGATCTCTCCCGAGGAGGTGCCCGGATGAGGGCGGTCAGATTGCTGTTCAGCACACTCGTGGTCATGGCCCTGGTTGTGCCCGCGCAGCCCGCGTCGGCGGCGGTGGTCGGCGGGGCCATCTTCAACGACCCGACGGTGCCCGCGAAGCAGCGGGTGATCGTCGACCACGACCGGGCGTTGATCAACGGGGCGGCCGCGGGGTCGAGCATCCGGATGGCGATGTACCACTTCAACGACGCCGGGGTGGCCGCGGACCTGGTCGCGGCCCACAACCGGGGTGTCGACGTGCGGGTGGTGCTCGACTACTCGGACTCCGCCACGGCCCCGTCCAAGTCGCTGATCGCCGCGCTGGGCGGCAAGGCGACGGTGTGCACCAAGGACGCCGCGTGCATCGGCAGCAAGGGCACGCCGATCATGCACAACAAGTTCTTCCTGTTCTCCAACACGCTCGGGTCGACCAACGTGGTCGTCCAGCAGTCGTCGAACCTCAACTCCGGCAACTACACGGTCCTGTGGAACAACGCCGTCACTACGGTGGGCAACACCGCCCTGTACAACGGGTACCTCTCCTACTTCAACGACCTCGCCGCGAAGGTCAAGAACAGCGACTACTACCGCACGGTGTCCGCGGGCGCGGTCAAGGCCTACTTCTTCCCCCGCGCGGGCACCGACGAGGCCAGCGACACCATCTACAACATGCTGAACGAGAACGTCACGTGCGAGGGCAACACCTCGACCGGGACCGAGACGGGACGCACCATCATCCGGATCGCGATGTGGTACTTCAGCCGTGACGACATCGCCCGCAAGCTCCGCGACCTCGCCAACAAGAAGTGCTGGATCGAGGTCGTCTACACCAACCTGGACGACGGCAGCCGGAGCTACCTCACGGGCAACGACCGCATCGTGCTGTACAAGATCGCGGGCGACCACGAGGTCCACTCGAAGTACATGCTCATCGAGGGCACCTACGTCGACAAGAAGGACTCCAAGTGGGTCATGACCGGTAGCCACAACTACACGAACGCCGCGCTCCGGGAGAACGACGAAACGTTGCTGCGGATCGAATCCGCGGCCATCCACGACCAGTACCGCTCGAACTTCTGGGCCCTGCGCGCCGCCGCGTCGTGACCCCGGTGGGAGGGCGGACCGCCCTCCCACCGCACGGCGGCACGGTGCCGTCCGAGTTCCGGGGAACACGGGAACGCTCGCCCTATCCTTTGTGGACCGATCCCCTCGACCTGCGGTGGATCACGACTCCACTCCGTTCGCCGCGCCCGGTCGGGCGAGCCGGGCGTAGAAGTCCGGCAGAGCCGGGTCGTCGACGGCGGCCCGGTCGAGGGCCTCGTCGACCGGCACGCCCTGGAGCAGTCGCTTGACCGGGATCTCCAGCTTCTTGCCGGTGCGGGTGTGCGGGATCCCCGGCACCGCGAGGACTTCGTCCGGCACGT
>DATMCA010001119.1:0-4555 GCA_035559015.1 Umezawaea sp.
ACCGCGCTGCGCCCGTTCCTGCGCCGAGACGCGGGCGACCTCGGCGGCGCCGTGGTCGTCTGCCTCGGTGTCCCGGAGGCCGAGGTCGCCGACCAAACCCTGACTCACCACCAACTCCTCCGGTCGTACCGGACCGGGCTGGGCGACGGGAACAACATGTTCGTGTCCGTGTCGGCTCCGGGCGACACCGCCAGCGCGCCCGCGGGGTTCCGGACCGTCATGCTGTCGACCCACACCGAACTGGCGGACTGGGAAGGCCTCGACGACGTCGAGCACGCCCGCCGCCGCGACGCGCTCGGCGACCTGCTGATCACCGAGGCGCGGCGCGCGTACCCACGACTGGCGGAAGCCGCCGTGGTGCGCGAGGTCGGCACGCCCCGCACCTACGAGCGGTTCACCTCCAGGCCGCGCGGCGCGGTCGGCGGTGTCCGCCAGTCCCCCGCCAACAGCAACCAGCACGCCGTTCCGCACGACCTGGGCGTCCCCGGCTTCTGGCTGGTCGGCGACTCGACGTGGCCGGGGCTCGGCACCGTGGCCTGCGTGCTGGGCAGCCGGATCGTCGCCGACGGGGTCGCACGGACCGCCCGCCGGTCGAAGGTGAGGTCGTCGTGAAACCGTCCCTGACCGAGCTGGGCCCCGACCTGCTCGTCACGAACCGGCGCAGGCGCGTGCTGGCCCTGGCCCGCCCGCCGATCGGCGTCGCGCTCTTCGCGCTCACGGCGTGGTGGGCGCACTCGACGCCGTGGGTCTGGTGGCTGACCCCGGTCGTGGTGTTCGGCATCTTCGTCGCGGTCGTGACCGTGACGCACGACGTCGTGCACCGGTCGATCGGCCTCGGGCCGAGGGGCACCGAGTGGGCGCTGTTCCTGTGCGGGCTCGTGCTGCTGGAGAGCGGCCACGCCTACCGCGCGACGCACGTGCAGCACCACCGGATCTTCCCGCACGAGGACGACCCGGAGGGCTACCCGGCACACCTGTCGTTCCCGGGCGCCGTGTTCTACGGCCCGGTGTTCCTGGTCGGCCTGTGGCGGTGGGCGTTCCGCCGGGCCGCGGGCGACCGCGTCCAGCGCACCTGGCTCCTGGTCGAGGCGAGCGGCCCGGTGCTCACGCTGGCGGCGGGCGCGGCGCTGTGGACGACGACGCCCGCGGTGCTCGTGTACGCGGCGATGGCGATCGTCGGGAGCTGGGTGTACCCGCTGCTGACGGTGTACCTGCCGCACCACGACTTCGGCGACACCCCGCTCACCCAGACGCGCACCCTGCGGGGCCGGATCATCCCGGCGGTGTTCCTCGAACTGACCTACCACCTCGAACACCACCTGTACCCCGCGGTTCCCAGCCACCACCTCGCCGAGCTGGGCCGCAGGCTCGACCCGTTCCTGGCCAGTGAGGGAGTCCGACCCCGCAGGGTGCCGTGACGCCCCTTAAGGTTGGCGGCAATGACCCGCAAAGCCGAGGCCCGCGAACGCATCCTGCGCGCCGTCATCGACACCCTGGCCGCACAGGGCTTCCCCGCCACCACCGCGCGCGCCATCGCCACGACGGGCGGCTTCGCGCCGGGCGTCATCTACTACCACTTCGACGACCTGGACGACCTGTTCCTGGCCGCGATGCGGCACAGCAGCGACCTGCGGATGGCGCGCTACCTGGAGCGGACGGGCCACCTCGACCAGGCGGCGGAGATGTTGCAGACGCTGCGCGAGCTGTACGAGGAGGACATCACCACCGGGCACATCGCCGCCGTGCAGCAACTGGTCGCGGGCGCGGCGCGGTCGAGCGGTCTGGCGCAGGGCGTGCGCGCGGAGATCGACCGGTGGGAGGACTTCACCGAGCAGCTGATCGGCCGGTTCCTCGACGGCACCCCGCTCGCGCTGTTCATCCCCAAGCGGGAGGTGGCGATGACCATCCTCGCCTTCTACCTGGGCCTGGAGATGTTGGCGCACCTGGACGGCGACCGGTCCAAGGGCGCCGCGATCTTCGACTCGGCGAAGCGGATGGCGACCATGATCGACGCCTTCATCCCGCCCGCCGACCGCGACTGACCGTCCGAAGTGGACCTCGCGGGCGGGGTGCTCCCCACCGGGGAGGACTAACGGATCCGTGATCTCCGACGACCTACCGGGTTGACGTGGAGCGATCTTCGCTCCCCGACCCGTTGGAGGACGTCGATGGCCGAGCGAAACCCGTCCGCTCCACCGGTGCCGCTGCCGAGCGAGGCGGTGGACGTGGCCCGCGCGGTGGTGCGGAAGCACTTCGACTCCGAGTCGGAGGCGTTCGACGACATCCTGGTCGACTACGAGACCGACCCGGCGGGAACCGTGCGCGGGGTCCGGTTGGACGCGCCGGTGGGCATCGGGATCGAGTTGGCCGCGGTCACCCCGTACGTGCTGACCGCCGCGGGCATGATCGCCGGAGTGGTCGCGGAGAAGGCCGCCGAGGGTGTCGTGGACTCCGTCCAGCGGTGGCTGGGGCGGGCGTGGGCCCGACGGCGGGGCGGTGAGGACCCGGTGAGCCTCGACGACGCCGAGGGCGAGCGGGTCATCACGACGATCACCGTGAACCTCGTCGTCGTGGGCGCCGACGAGCAGACCGCCCGGACCGTGGCCCGGTACGTGGTGGCGGAACTCGTCGAGGGCGATCGGCGGGAGATCGGGGGCCCAGGGTGAGCGAGCCCGGCTTACCAGGGACGACCCGCGCGCGCTACGCGCTGCTGATCGGCGTTCCGGTCGTGGCCGCGATCTTCGCGGGGAACCAGCTGTACTTCCAGCTCGACGACGGGTGGCTCACGGCCGCTCAGGCCTGCCAGGCCCGGACCGAGGGCACCCAACCCCTCGGCAGGGCCTTCGCCCTCTGCCTGGCGCCCGCCGAGCGGCTGCGGGTCGGGTGGTCGGTCGGCGCCGGTCTGGTCACGGTGCTCGTCGGAGCGGGGCTGCTGCGCCTGCTGCCCGCGCGGATGTACCGCAGGCTCGGTCGGGTTCGGTCCGCCGGCGAACGCCGGCAGCTCGTGGCGGCGGAAGCGGTGCGGTCGATGGGCGGCCGGGCCGTTCCGCTGGTGGAGTTCGCCTCGGCGGCCCGCGAGGCGTTCACCGTGCGGGTCCGCGGCCGGACCAGGATCGTGCTGCCCAACGGGGTCCTGGCGCTCCCCGCGGCCGAGGCGAACGCCCTGCTGCGGCACGAGTGCGCCCACGTGGTCGCCGGTGACGTCGGACGGGTGTGGCTGACCAGGGGCGTGTGGTGGGCGACCCCGGCGATCCTGGCCCTGCCGCCGGTGGTCGACCTGGCGCTCGGCCTGCTGTCGGAGGACGACGGCGTCGCGCGCCACCTGTGGACCTCGTTCCACCGCGACTACGCGGTCCGGTCCGTGCTGCTGATGGCGTTGGTGTGGCTCGTCTCCCGCGGTGTGCTCAGGTCCCGCGAGCACGAGGCCGACCTGCTCTCGACGCGGCGCGTCGAGGACCGGGCGGCGCTGGCCGCGCTCCTGGGGCGCGGACGTGACGCGGCGGTCTCGCGGGTGCGGGAACTGACGGCGCTGCACCCGTCGTTCGCGCGACGGCTCGCCGTGCTGGACGACCGCGGGCGCGGCGGGCACGCCCGCGGGGTCGAGGGTTTCGCCTTCGGCGCCCTGGCGGGCAACGTCCTGCTGGTCGGGTCGTACTACCTCAGGCCGCTGTTCCAGGGCATCGAGGACCCGGTGCTGTCCGCGGCCCTGGCCGACGCGGCGGTGGCATCGCTTCCCGGCGTGCTGCTCGGGTACGCCTGGGGCGCAACGGTCTGGCAGGCGGCGGGTGTGGACGACGGCCGCCCGTGGCGGTCCCGCCTGGTGGACGCGCTCGGGCTGCCCCTCGGGGCGCTGCTGGGCCTCGCGCTCGCCCTGACCGGGGACGGCGTCCCGTGGCAGGAAGACTCCGCCGTGTGGTGGTGGGTCGTCCTGCCGATCGCCCTCGTCGGCACGGCCGGGCTGTGCGCGGGCGCTGCCGCGGTGCACCGGCAGCGCGGCGGCCCCGTGCCTCGGTGGACGGGACCGCTGATCGCGGTCCTGTTCATCGGCGCGATCAGCCCTGTCCAGGCGAACGCGGCGCTGCTCGCCGTCCTCGGGTGGGAGGTGTTCCTGGAGAACGTGCTGCTCGTGCCGGCGTGGGTGCCACTGGCGGGCCAGGCGGCCGTCGCCGCCGGGATCTGGTGGTGGGGCCGGGGTGTCCGGCTGCGGCTGCTCACCGTGACCGCCGTGGCCGTCGCCCTGGTGGCGGGGCCGCGGCTGTGGCTCGTCGAGCCCGCCACCCTCGCCAACGTCGTCGCCCAGCAGCGGGTCGACGTGCTGCTGGCCGCGACGACCGGGCTGGCGGTGGCCGTGCTCCTGGTCCTCGTCCGGGGTCGGGTGGGGCTCGGGCTGGGGGCTGCGGCGTCGTGGGTGACGACGGCGGCGATCGCCGTGGTCCTCCCGCTGAGGTTCAACCACCCCGGCGAAGTCCTGCACCACTACCTCGTGCCGTCGCTGAGCTTCCTGGCCGCAGGTCTGTTCGTCGTGGCCGCGGCCACGGTCCTGGTGCGCGACCGC
>DATMCA010001120.1:0-3262 GCA_035559015.1 Umezawaea sp.
GCCCGCGCCGGATTCCTCGTCGGCGGGCAGCGGTGGCACGCCGAGCTTCTGCAGCGTGCGCTGGACGAAGTCCCGGTGCCCCTGCGGGATGAGCTTGTCGAGGTCGAACGACGTGCCCTCGGTCGGCACGGTCGCGGGCATCACGATGTCCACGCCGTACGGCTTGCCGTCGGTGTTCTCGTCCATCCAGGTCAACGCGCGGTCCAGGTCCGCGGCGTCGTTGAAGCGCACGCACCCGAGCACGCCGAGCCCTCCCGCGCGGCTGATCGCCGCCGCCACGTGCTCGGACGGGGTGAACCCGAACACGGGGTGCTCGATGCCCAGCGTGTCGCACAACGGCGTGCGCATGGAACCTCCTCAACCCGGCAGCGACGCCGTCTCGTGGTCTTGCGCGTAGCTCTTGGCCCACTGGTAGTCCGGTTTCCCGCTGGGCAACCGGACGATCTCGTCCACCAGCCACACGCTGCGGGGCACCTTGTAGCCCGCGATCTCCCGCCGCACGTGGGTGTCCAGGTCGGACAGTCGCGGCGCGCGGTCCGGGCGCGCCTGCACCAGCGCGCCGACCCGCTGGCCGAGCAGGTCGTCGGGCACGCCGATGACCAGCGCGTCGAACACGTCGGGGTGGGACTTCAGCGCGGCCTCCACCTCCTCGGGGAACACCTTCTCCCCGCCGGTGTTGACGCACGTGTTCCCCCGGCCCAGCAACGTGATCGTGCCGTCGGCCTCGAACCGCGCGAAGTCGCCGGGCACGGTGTACCGCTTGCCGTCGATCTCCTGGAACATCGCCGCGGACTTCTCGGGGTCCTTGTAGTAGCCCAGCGGGACGTTGCCGCCGCGGGCGAGCCTGCCGACGACCCCGGTCTCCGGCTTCAGCGGGCGTCCGTCGTCGTCGATGACGATGGTGTCGTCGTTGAGCTTCACCCGTGTGCCGTCGGTCTTCTGGACCTGCTTGGACACCGCGCCGATCCCGGTGGAGCCGGTCTCGGACGCGCCGATCGACTCCAGCAGCGTGACGTGCGGCAGCGCCTCCAGGTACTGCTCCTTCACGGTGTGCGAGAACAGCGCGGCACTGCTGTTGATGATCCCGAGCGACGAGGCGTCGTACTGCCCGGCCCGGAACTCCTCGATCATCGGGCGGGCCATGGCGTCGCCGACGATCACCGCCACCTGGACGCGGTGCCGCTCGACCACGCGCCACACCTCGTCCGGCTCGAACTTCGGCACCAGCACGACGGTGCTCCCGGAGAACAGCGCGCCGAGCATCGCCCACTGCGCCGCGCCGTGGATCATCGGCGGCAGGCAGAGCCGGATGAGCCCGTAGTCCTTGCCCTGCCTGGCCTGGTGCCACTCGTCGGTGACGTGCTCACCGGTCACGAAGTCGATGCCGCCGCCGAGCACCCGCCAGACGTCCTCGTGCCGCCACATCACGCCCTTGGGCATGCCCGTGGTGCCGCCGGTGTAGAGGATGTAGAGGTCGTCCGCGCTGCGCGGTCCGAAGTCCCGCTCGGGCGACGCCTCGGCCAGCGCCGCCTCGTAGTCGACTCCGCCGTAGCCGGAGAAGTCCGCGTCGGACTCGTCGTCGATCACCACGACGTGCCGCAGCTGGGGCACCTCGGGCAGCACCTCGGCGACCAGGTCCGAGTACCGGCGCTCGTGCACCAGCGCGACGAGGTCCGCCTGGTCGAACAGGTACTGCAACTCGTTCTTGGTGTAGCGGTAGTTCACGTTGATCGCCACGGCCCGCAGCTTGTAGACCGCGATCATGGCCTCGACGAGTTCGATGGAGTTGCGCGCGTACAGGCCGACGTGCGAACCCTCGACGACACCGTTCAACGCCAAGTGATGCGCTAAACGGTTGGCGCGCTCCTCAAGCCGCGCATAGGTTTCCTCCCGCTCGTCGCACACCAGCGCGACGCGATCCGGAACGATGTCAACGGCGTGCTCGACGAGATCTGCGACGTTGAGGGCCATGCTGCGAAAGTAGAACGTGTTATCGTTGTGGACAATCCCCCAGGCGGTCAGACTCGATCCAGGAGGCCCTCGGAGATGACGTCAGAGGTAGTTGAGGAACCGCATTGCCTCGTCGAGCGCGTGGGGCCCGTCCTGGTCGTCACGATGAACCGACCGAAGGCGCGCAACGCGTTGTCCGGCCCGATGATGGAGATCATGCTCGCGGCCTGGAACCAGGTGGACTCCGATCCCGGCATCCGCGCGTGCGTGCTGACAGGCGCGGGCGGCGCGTTCTGCGCCGGAGCCGACCTCAAGGCGATGAACCAACGTCATCCGGGCGACAGCTTCGGCGACACCGACCTCTCGGTGATCGAACCCCTGCTGAAGGGACGACGGCTGACGAAACCGTTGATCGCAGCGGTCGAGGGCCCCGCCGTAGCCGGCGGAACAGAGATCCTGCAAGCGACGGACATCCGGGTAGCCGGCGAGAGCGCCCGCTTCGGCGTATCGGAGGCCCGGTGGGGCCTGTTCCCGCTAGGCGGATCCGCAGTGCGCCTACCCCGCCAGATCCCGTACACCGTCGCGGCGGAGTTGCTGCTGACCGGCCGCCACATCCTGGCCCCCGAGGCCCTGCGAATCGGCCTGATCGGACACGTGGTGCCCGACGGGACCGCACTGGACAAGGCCATGGAGCTGGCAACGATGATCGCCGACAACGGCCCGCTGGCCGTCGCGGCAATCCTGCGGACCATGCGGGAAACCGAGGGAATGCCCGAGGACGAGGCCTTCAAGATCGACGCCCGACTGGGGATCGAGGTGTTCCGCAGCCAGGACGCCAAGGAGGGCCCGGTGGCATTCGCGGCCAAGCGACGCCCAGAGTTCCGAGGAATCTGAGACCACGGCGGAGTCACGCAACGGAATACCGAACAGGCGCGTGACCACGACAGAACCGGCAGCCACACCACCTAACCCACCACAGCACCGAAAGCGACAACACCGAGAGCCACACCGCCCGACCCACCACACGACCGGCAGCCACATCACCTGACCTCAACGGAACCGGCGGCCACGGCTTTGAACCGTGGCCGATTTTACTTGGGGTTTTTGGCGCTAAACTCAGTCGGGCGGCAAGCTTTACACCTGCCGTTTTGGCCCGACTAGCGCCAAAAAGAGGCTCTTGATACCTATGTGTGGGTGGTTGACCCAGGCAGCAGAAGGGCACGTCGTTGCCGGGTCTAGGTTTCTGAACTGTCGAGGAACCGAAACCGGGTAGACGGGAAACGACGTGCCCACACGCAGGATATGGGGTCGG
>DATMCA010001121.1:0-5011 GCA_035559015.1 Umezawaea sp.
CAGATTACCGTCCCGGAACGCCAACTGGGCAGAACCCGGCCACGGTTCTCCCCCGCTGATCGGGCGTTCCTCGCAGCACTGCTACACCGACTCGCACCGAACGCGCTTCGACGGTTCCGGCTGCTGATGCGCCCGGAAAAGGTACTGCGCTGGCACCGGGATCTCCTCGCGCGCCGCCACGCCGCCAAGTCCCGGTCCAAGCGCCTAGGTCGTCCACGAACAGTGCGCTCGACCCGGCTGCTGGTGCTGCGCCTGGCACGGGAGAACCCCACCTGGGGCTACCGCCGCATCCACGCCGTACTCATACTCGGCATCCAGGTCGCCGCATCCACGGTATGGCAGATCCTCAAGGACACTGGAATCGACCCGGCACCCGATCGCACCTCCACCACCTGGGCGGACTTCCTCCGATCCCAGGCCCAAGCCCTGCTAGCCTGCGACTTCTTCGAAGTCCCGACCGTGAGCGGCACCCGCCTGTACGTACTCGCGGTCATCGAACACCGCAGCCGCCGCATCCGAGTCCTGGGCGCCACCGCGCATCCGACCGCGGCGTGGGTTGCCCAGGCTGCGAAGAACCTCGTCATGGACCTCGACGACACGGGCAACTCCGCGCGATTCCTGATCCCCGATCGCGACGAAAAGTTCCCCACCCTGTTCGACGCCGTTCTCACCGATGCGGGCATCCAGGTCGTCCTCACCGATGTCCGCATCCCGCGGATGAACTCAATCATGGAGAGATGGATCCAGAGCTGCCGCCACGAACTCCTCGACCGCACACTCATCTGGAACCAGCGACATCTGCTCCACGCTCTGCGGGAGTACGAACAGTTCTACAACGCGCACCGACCCCACCAAGGCATCGCCAACACACGACCACTGCACCCGCTGCCACCACCGATCACCGACCAAGCCCAGATCACAGACTTGGACATCCGCCGACGACAACGACTGGGCGGCATCCTCACGAATACCACCACGCAGTCTGACCAGCACGGACGTAGTTTTCGGCAAGCACAGGGCGCGGCGTTGTCTTGTCCGAATCCGAACTCTGACGCGGTGACCACTTGCACTAGCCCGAAATGACAGCCTGCGCTTCAGTCGGAACTCGATGAAGCCAGCAGGTAGGGGCGCTGGCTAGCCGAGGCCTTCGCGCAATGTATGTGCCACGGCAGACACTGACATGGCTCGTCAGCGACCCCCACCACCTCAAACCGATACTAAAACCAACAAGCGGACAGTAAACTCGCTGGTCAGGTGGCCGTGCCAAAGCCCACGCCCGTACCGCTCGCTTGGCGAACAGTTCGTGGAGGCAAGGCTTTCACAGCCGCGCCCTGGATCAGACCCGACCGGATCAATGCCACCTCACGATCGGACAGCCGGTACGCGTCCTTAGGCATCCGCGAGCATCCGACACACACGAACACCCAGCACCGACGTCCGCGCCGTCGGCAACCAGTCGACCGCAATGTCGAGGTGCCGTTCCCGATCGAGGAACCTGAGACAGCGTGGACATCAACGAGAAGCAGGACCAGATCAGCCTGGCACGCGCTGGCCAGACGCGAAGCCGCCGCAGAAAGCTTGAAATTGCGCTTCGTGTTCGGGCATCCCCGAGCGAGTTAGTCAGTACAAGCACCCCGAAGTCCGCGCCGCGAGGGAGCACGATGAACCCCCACGACCCCCACACGTCCCACGACTTACCCATGCCTATCTACTGCACGGCCCTTCAGCAAGGCCACGAGCCTGCGAACCCACGTATGTGGAGAAGGACCTGGTCGGATGGCGGGCACGTCGACCGCGTCGTGTGGATCCCACCCAACTGCCAGGTCACCACGAAGGATGCCGCCGCGTGACCCTGCCCCTCACCATCATCGACAGCGAGGACCGTCTCGTGGCGCTGCTGCGCGAGGCCTGGTTGGAACTCGCCGCCTACACGCGCAGCCGGCTGGCTGCCTCGGGCTTGAGCTTCGACAAGGTCGATGACCTGATGCAGGATGCAGCAGCCGACCTCGTTGGCAAGTGGCGCACCCAAGGTGAACTGCACCACGGGCAGGCCATGGCAATGCTCAAACGGAGCGTGGCGATGGACGTCATCGACCTCGGCCGCCACCGCAGCCGCCGCACCATCGACTCGCTGGCCGACCTGACCGACCAGGTACTGCTGCAACACCTCGAACGCGCCAGCAACACCGAGTACGAGATCCTCACGCTGCTGGGACGCATCGACCACGAACGCCTGGTCCAGCAACTGCCCACGCTGCTCGACGAGCGAGAGCGTGCCGCGATCGTCGCCGTCCACATCGACGGCGCCACCCAGCCGCAGGCCGCCGAAGAACTCGGTATCACCGTGCGGGCCCTGCAAATGCGCTTGACCAAGGCGTGCCAGCAATTGCGCCGACATCTCGAACCCAGCCGCCCCGCACCAACGCCCCACCTCGCCGACCCCACGATCTGGGAGACCCCGCGATGACCGGCCACCAGCATCCCGAGGACGCGACCACGCCGCCGCTCGACCTGGCCGCCATCAGCGCCCGTCTGACCGCACGCACGCCCGCCGAGCACGCCGCCCGCCAATCCCGCCACGACACCCACGACATCGGCTTGGCCGCCATGCGCCTGGGCGAGGAGTACCTCGTCCGCGGCGACCTCGATGCCGCTCACGGCTGGTTCTCTCTCGCCGCCGAACGTCATGCCCTCGACGCCGCCACCATGCTCAGCAGGACCAGTGCCCTGCGCGAAGCGGCCGACAGCCCCGAACTCATCCGCGCTGCCACAAACACTCCCCTGGCAAACCAGTACGCACCCCGCGAAGAACAGGCGGCCACCCAAGGACGGCTGGAGACCGCGGCCGACTTGGTTCTCGACGCTCACAACACCGCAACCCGAGTCGTCGCCGACGCCCGCACCACTGCCGAAGGCATCCTCGCCGTCGCGCGGGAAGCGGCTCAGGAGACGTACAACGCTGCTCTGGATGAAACCAAGCGGATCCTCGCCAACGCTCACTCCATCGTCGCGAATACGCCGGTGCACGCCGAAACGACCGCGCATGAAGCCTCTCGTCGAGAGGCTGGTTCCGTGCGCTTGGCCGAGCGCAGCGAAGCTGGTCGTCCTTCTTCTCGCAACGACTCGGTGACGCGCACGCCGGAGAACGGAACCCAAGAACGCGAACCGGCACCCCGCCCGGACGACATCGCCGCGGACGTCGTAGCAGCGATGAGGGGCGACAAAAATGCCATTGCGTCCCTGCTACACATCGTCCGCCCGATCGCGATCCGGTACTGCCGGGCCCGCATCGGCAAACAGGAGAGCTCGTACGCCTTGTCGGACGACACTGCGCAGGAGATCTGTCTGGCTGTGCTGAAGTCCCTGCCGTCCTACCGGGAACAGGGGCGGCCGTTCCTCGCGTTCGTCTACGGGATCGCGGCGCACAAGGTCGCGGACGCGCATCGGGCGTCCGCGCACAACCGCTCCGAGCCGGTAGCGGACGTGCCGGAGACGGACGCCGGGCCTGAGCAGCAGCTCCTGCCTGGGGAGTTGTCGCGCGAGATGGTGGAACTGCTCAAGGCCATGCCGGACAAGCACCGGGAGATCCTGCTGCTGCGAATCGTCGTCGGCCTGTCCGCCGAGGAGACCGCCATCGCGGTCGGCTCGACCCCCGGAGCCGTCCGGGTGGCGCAGCACCGGGCACTGACCAAGCTCCGCAAGACGATGTCCCCGGATCAGATGAAATGGCCAAGCTCCGCAAACGATGCTCCCAACCAAGCAAAAGTAGGGCGGTGAACCGAAGCAACCAGACCGAATGGTCAGGCAGCCGGAAAGACCGGGCTGGCTCCGGCCACAACCACCACGACGACGAGCAATGCCGCCAGACACCAGAGCCACCGGGCAGGACCGGATACCGGCCGTGACGGGCCTCGACGGGCCCGTGTACGCGGCTGCGCCGCAGCGGACGTCAATCCCGGTAGGCGGGCGGTCAGGACCCGACCAGCACTCCCGAACCGAGGACGAGGTATGAGCACCCCGCACAACCCCAACAACGGCATGCCCGAGGACGGTGGCCCGCTACTCAACCAGCGCGCCGCCTTGATCATCCTGCTCGCGCTGGTGGTTGCGGCCACCGTCTGCGCGCTCACCCTGTACGGCGGACGTTCCGTGAGCGAGGCACTGCTCGCGGCGCTTTTCGCGTTCGGCGGTGCTGTGCTGTTCGGGATGAAGATCATCCGTTGACGCGGTGGCCACCCCGAACCGCCACCTCTGAACGCCGTCACCCCGTACATGGGGTGACGGCGTTCGTCCGTCAGCCTGCGCCTGCCGAAAACCTCATCCATGCAGGTGAAAGAGGGTACACAGAGACCCATTCGCGGATGCAGTCGTGATCATGCCGCTGCTGATGTGGCCTGTAGGATGCCAAACCTCTACACTGGCATGCCGAGCTGCGACGATCGCGCACGCTGGACCTCCAAGGCATGATCGTAAGGTGTGGCGTTACGACTGCTGTACCTGATCTTCGTCCGAGTCGGTAACCGGCTGGTTCTGCTCGGCCGGTCCTCCGCAGCCAAGGACGTGGAACTGCTGATACTGCGGCACGAAGTCACCGTGCTGCGCCGGACCACACCCGGGCCTGCTGCACGAGTAGGTGACAGTTGTAGTCACGCAGCCTGACTGGCTGGCGTGGTCATGATTGCTTCGTATTCGATGGAGGTCAACCGGCCGAGGCCGGCCTGGCGTCTACGGCGATGGTAAGTGCGTTCGATCCAGGTCACGATCGCGATCCGCAGCTCGTCACGGGTGGACCAGGAACGCCGGTCGAGAACATTGTTCTGCAGCAACGCGAAGAAGCTTTCCATCACGGCGTTGTCACCCGCCGCGCCCACCCTGCCCATCGAGCCGGTCAGGCCGTGGCGTGCGAGCGTGCGGACGAATTTCCTTGATCGAAATTGGGATCCGCGGTCGGTGTGCACCACGCAGCCGGCGACCTCACCGCGGCGGGCGATGGCGTTGGTGAGCGCGGTGA
>DATMCA010001122.1:0-11055 GCA_035559015.1 Umezawaea sp.
GCCAAGGACGTCATCAAGTCCGGCGGCGAGTGGATCTCCTCGGTCGAGCTGGAGACCACCATCGCCTCGCACCCGGACGTCGTCGAGGTCGCCGTCATCGCCCGCCCCGACCCGCGCTGGGTGGAACGCCCCGTGGCCTACGTCGTCCTGCGCGAGGGCAGTGCGACCACGGGCGAGGAGCTCCTGCGGCACATCACGCCGATGGTCGCCAAGTGGTGGCTGCCCGACGAGGTCGTCTTCCTGGCCGCACTGCCCAAGACGGGCACCGGCAAGCTGTCGAAGAGCAGCCTGCGGGACTCGACGCGCATCGCCTGAACCGCTGGGGGCCCGCCTTCACGCCGGTGCCGTCGTGAAGGCCCTGAGCTGGTGGAGCCGCAGTCCCAGCTGGAGTTCCAGGTCCTGCTCGTGGCGCCAGTCCAAGCCCAGGACCTTGCCCGCGCGGTCCAGGCGCTTGAGCAGGGTGTTGGCGTGCACGTGCAGCGCTCGGGCGGTCGCGGCGACGTTGGCGCGGTGCAGGTAGTAGGCGCTGAGGGTTTCGACGAGGTCGGTGCCGCGACGCCGGTCGTAGTCGAGGAGCGGGCCCACGGAGTCGGCGAGGAAGCGGTCCAGCTCGCGCACCCGTTCGGCGTCGAAGACCATGGCGTACAGGGCGAACCGCCCGGTGGTGGCGCCCAGGTCGGTGTGCCCGATCGCGCGCGCCACGGCCCCGCACCGACCGGCCAGGGAGAACGCGCGCGACCAGTCGTGGTTGAGCGCCCGTTCCCCCACCACGACCACGGGGCCGCCCAGCGCGCGGCGGAGTCGGCGGTGGACCTCCTCGACGGTGAGGTCGTCGTCGGTGCTGTGCAGGATCATCGTGGCCTTGCCCAGGTGCTCACCCGCCAGCCCGGAGCGGTCACGGGCGATGTCGTGCAGGTGGCGCAGGAGATCGGTCGACGACGCCGTGCGGGAGTCCGCGACGAGCACCAGGTCCAGGCGGTCGGCGTCGATGTTGCGAGCCCTGGTGCGGGACCGCTGGGCGGCGCTGATCCCCGGACCGCCGACCATGAGCTCGGTCAGGAGTTCTCCGCTCAACCGCTCGCTGGCCTCGGCGACGGCCCTCTCCTTGAGGATGAGCAGCCCCATGACGTGGGTGGCCCGCTCCAGGGTGCGCAGGTCCATGTCGTCCGGGGCGCAGTGCTCCACGGCCGCCTCCCGGCTCCACGCCAGGGCGCCCAGGTAGCTGTCACCCGCCCGGATCGACGCCACGCTGCGCGCGACCCCGGCGGAGTCCACCGAGGTCGTGCAGCGGCCGGAGTGGTGCGCGTTCCTGATGGCGTCGGCCAGGTCGACCTCCGGCGCGGTCCGGCACGGGTTCGCCGCCGAGTCCCGGCGGACCAGGACGACCCCGGCCCGGTCGAGCAGCGCGACGCTCCCGCCCAGCTGGTCGGCGAGGAGCTGCGCGACGTCGCCCGGCGTCCCGCCCCCGAGCACGGCGCCGGTCACGGCCTCGTGGATCGCCTGCGCCCGCTCCACGACGGCCATGTGGCCCTCGATCCTCCGGTACGCGATCCGCAGCTCCCGCAAGGAGTTCCGGCTCTCCTCGTACAGGCGGGCGTTGTCCAGGGCGACCGCCGCGTGATCGGCGAACGCGCTCAGCAGCGCGATCTCGCCCGGCTGGAAGGACCTCTCCGAGCGGTCCGCGGCGAACAGCGCGCCCACCACCTCGCCCCGGATCACCAGCGGCACACCGAGCAGGGCGACGAGCGCCTCGGTCGTGACCAGGCGGTCGAAGTTCGGGTCGTGGTCGATGAGGGTCGAGGTGGCGTAGTTGCTCACCCAGTGCGGGCTCTGGGTGGCCAGCACCTTGCCGCCCAGCCCGACGTTCACCGGGATGCACGCGGTGAGGAAGGAGGCGGAGATCGTCCCCTCCGACGCCTTGGCCGACAGCTTGCCGTCCGCGACCAGCGAGAGGTAGGTGAAGTCCGTGCCGATCAGGTCGTGGGCGTGGTGGACGATCGACCGCAGCACGTCGTCGAGCTCACCGAGCGCGGTGAGCGACTTCGCCGTCGCGTACAACGACGCCAGCTCGCGCTGCCGTCGCACGAGCGACTCCGAGTCTCCGGCCAAAGCGCCCTCCCCTGCCCGCGCCCCTGGTGGGTGAAAGCGCCACCGCACCGGTGCGAGACGTGTGTGATCCAGACCTCAACCACAGGGTAACGGCGTCCTAACATGACCGTCATCACCTGCCTGTCCGCTCGACGAAGGCGGTCCGCATGACCACCCCGCTCGTCCAACCCGGAGAACAGTCCGGCCACCTCGGCGCCGCCTCGTCCACGACGCGACGCCGGGCCTTCCGCAAGCTGATGACCGTGGGGCTCATCGGGAGCTCGATCGAGTGGTACGACTTCTTCCTGTACGGCACCGCCGCCGCGCTGGTGTTCCCCCGCGTCTTCTTCCCGCACTCCTCGGCGCTGACGGGAACCCTGCTCGCCTTCAGCACGTTCTGGGCGGGGTTCGTGGCGCGTCCGATCGGCGGGGTGCTCGCCGGGCACTTCGGCGACAAGTACGGGCGCAAACCGGTGGTCGTCACCTGCCTGGCACTGATGGGGGCCGCGACCTTCCTGATCGGCTGCCTCCCCAGCGCCGCGGCCGTCGGCGCGCTGGCCCCGACGCTGCTGGTCGTGCTGCGCTTCGTGCAGGGGCTCGCGGCGGGCGGCCAGTGGGGCGGCATCATGTTGCTGCTCACCGAGTCCTCCAGCCCCAAGCGGCGCGGTTTCGCCGGGACGTTCGGGCAGACCAGCGTCCCGGTCGCCGTGATCATCTCGAACCTGATCTTCGTGGCGGCCAGCGCCGTGATGCCGAACGACGCGTTCCTCAGCTGGGGCTGGCGAATCCCCTTCCTGGTCAGCGTCGTGATGTTCGCGGTGGTCCTCTACATCCAGACCAGGGTGGAGGACACGCCGGAGTTCCGCGAACTCCAGCGGGAGGTGTCCAAGTCCGAGGTCGCGGTGGTCCGGGCCCCGCTGGCGAAGGTCATCCGGAGCAGGTGGGGAACCATCCTGCTGGGCTGCGGGCTACTCTCCGCCACCAACAGCCTGTTCTACGTCAGCATCGCCGGACTCCTGAGCTACGGCACCACCTCCCTCGGCCTCCAGCGCAACTCCCTGCTCGCGGTGGTGCTGGCCAGTTCCCTGGTGATGGTCGTGACCATCCCGCTGTCCGGCCACATCTCGGACAAGGTCGGCCGTCGGCCGCTGATCCTGGTCGGTGGCCTGGGCGTCGCCCTCTGGGCCTTCCCCTACTTCGGGCTCGTCGACACCGCGTCGCTACCGCTGATCTTCGTCGCCGTGGCGGTCGGCTTCGTGTTCCAGTGCCTCACCTACGGTCCGATCGCGACCTACCTCGGTGAGCTGTACGCGCCCAACGTCCGCTACTCGGGGGCGTCGCTGTCCTACCAGCTCTCCGCGATCATCGTCAGCGGCGGCACGCCGTTCCTGATGACGGCGCTCATCGCGAAGACCGGGAGCACAGTGCCGGTCGCCGTCTACATCGCGGCCATGGGGCTGATCACCTTCGCCAGCGCGTGGTTCCTGCCCGAGACGAACACCGCCGAGGTCCGCGCCGACCCGCTCGCCGTCCCCGGCACGCACCTGCACCACTGAGGGACCAGGCATCCGGGACGAGCACGGCGAGCAGAGGAGAGACCAGCGTGAGCAGCACGACCACAAGGGGCGCAAGGACTCGACGGCTCGCCGCGCTCGCGGCCGTGGTCCTGGTGACGGCCGCGACCCGGTTCCTCGGCGCCGACACCGCCGCCGCGACCGGGGCGGAACCCTCGACCACACCCGCGTGCGCCGGACTGGCCGGGCTGGAGATCCCGGCCTCGGCCATGAGCCTGCCGACGACCGGCGGTCGCGTGGAGTCGGCCGCGGTGACGACCGCCGTCGTCAGCGGGCAGACGATCGAGTACTGCCAGGTCGACGCCTCCCTCTCCCCCGTCGACCCGGCCGCTCCCGCCATCAGGATGCGCGTCGCCCTGCCGTTCGGCTGGAACCGCAAGGCGATGATGTTCGGCGGCGGGGGCTACAACGGGACCATCCCCGACGTGAGGTCGAACGTGCCGTTCGGCCCCGCCGACCAGCCCGCTCCGCTCGCGAGGCGGTACGCCACGTTCGCGAGCGACTCCGGCCACCAGCAGAGCCCGACGGCCGTTCCGTCGCTGGACGGGTCGTTCGGCGCGAACGACGAGGCCCTGAACAACTTCGCCGCCGGTGACGCGCTCAAGAAGACGCACGACGCGAGCCTGTTCGTGCTCCGGCACGCCTACGGCCGGAGCCCCGCCGAGGTCTACTTCGCCGGGGGCTCGACGGGCGGTCGGGAAGCCCTCGTGGTCGCCCAGCGGTGGCCCTGGGCGTTCGACGGCGTGATCTCCGCCTTCCCCGCGTGGAACAACCTCAGCGAGGTCCTGGACCTGGGGTACCTGACGCAGGTGATGTCCCGGCCGGGGGCCTTCCCCGGACCCGAGAAGCAGGGGCTGCTCTACACCAGCGTGATCACCTCGTGCGACGGTCAGGACGGCGTCCTGGACAACATCGTCTCGAACGAGCGCGCCTGCCACTTCGACCCCCACGTCCTGCGCTGCCCCGGCGGTGCCGACACCGGGCCGACCTGCCTGTCGGACCTCCAGATCGGGGCCGTGATCGCCGCGTCCACCCCGTTCCGGTGGCCGTACCGGGTCGCCAGCGGTGAGACCGGGTACCCCGGCTTCCCGTTCCTCTCCGGCGCGGACATGCGGACCCCGTTCCTCGGGTTCGGCACGACCGCGCCCGCCAACCCCATGCCGGTGACGAGCGGCTACGGGATGCAGTACTGGGACCAGTGGGTCAAGTACATCCTGACCCGCGACCCGTCCCACAACTCGTTGGACGTGGATCCCCGCCGTCCGGGGAAGTGGCTCGACCGGATCAGCCGGTTGTCGACGATCGAGGACCGCAACAACGTCGACCTGCGCCCGTTCGCCCGCGCGGGCGGCAAGCTGATCCTGATCCACGGCGCCGCTGACGAACTGGTCTCCCACCGCTCGACGAACGACTACTACGAGCGCGTGCGGAACCTGCTGGGCCCCGCGGCCACCCGCGAGTTCCTGCGGTACTACCTGGTGCCGGGGGCGAACCACGCGAACTTCGGCACGCCGGCGCTCGCCGCGAGCTGGGACTCGCTCACGGCGCTGGAGCGCTGGGTCGAAAGTGGACGGTCGCCCGCGAACCAGGTCGTGGTGGACGTCAACCACGCCCGCAGCCGCCCGCTGTGCGAGTACCCGGCCTGGCCCCGGTACCGCTCGGGCGACCCGAACAGCGCGTCGAGCTTCACCTGCGCGCGGTGACGCGCCCGTGAGCCGGCCGACCGGTGCCGCGGTCGGCCGGCTCACGGCTCCGGCCGGCGGAAGATCGTGATGGAGTGGCCGACCTCGTCGATCGGCGTGCTGCCGCCGATCAGCGCCGCCAACCGGTCGTCCGCCTTGACGACGGCCGAATCCGACACTACGAGCAGTCCGCGCACCTGGTCGGGCGGCACGCCGCGCGGGTCGGTGGTGTCCAAGCCGTAGTGGGACGGCACGCCGCTCCCCTTGTACACCAACCAGATCCGCTCTCCCGGGTAGCGCTGCCGCACCCGGTCGGCCAGCCTGCCGAGGTCCTGGCCCCAGTCGACATTGGAGTCGTGCAGACGCAGGTGGGTCTTCGCCGGTCCGCCGAACGCCTCGTTGGAGTACGGCAGGTAGTACGGGAACGTCCACAGTGAACTGATCGCGGCGAACGCGACCAGGACCGCCGCCGCGCCGTGCGCCCACCTCGGGCGCACGGCGACCACGCAGGCCGCCGCGACCGGCAGGAACACCGGCACGAAGATCGCGTACCGGACGCCGAGGTCGCGGTCACCGGTCATGGCCGCGACCAGCAGCACGGCGGCGGGCGCGAGCACGTAGGCCGCGGCGGCCCGGAACCGGGGAACCCGCAGCACCACGACGGCACCGGCCAGCCACAGCGCCAGCGTTCCCAGCGGTGTCTTCACCAGCAGCGCCGCGGGCAGGTAGTACCACAGCGAACCCTCGTAGCGCCTGCCGAACAGGAACCCGCCCCACACCCGGTCTTCGAGGCCGAACTGGACGCGCATCCCGTCCAGGTACGGCTGGGGGAACGGCAACCAGGAGACGAGCGTGCGCAGGCCGTGGGCGGCTGGCAGGTCCGGTGGCGTCGCCCAGCGCAACCGCGGATCCACCGCCAGGTAGGACGCCCACACCACCCCGACCGCGATCAGCGCCACGCCGGCGACCGCCGCGGCGGGCCCGAGGAACCGCGCCCCGGCACTGGTGGTCGGGCCGGAACCCCTTGAGTGGCGGGCGAACCGCGTGGACAGCACGACCAGGAGCAGCAGCACCGGGGCGGCCGCCAACGCGCTCATCTTCGTGGCCACGGCCGCGCCCAGGGCCAGTCCCGCCAACGGGAGGTACAGGGCGGGGCGACGTCGCGCCCGCCACAGCATCCAGGCCGACGTCAGCAGGAACCCGGCGGCCGGCACGTCGAGCGTGGCCAGCGACCCGTGCGCGATGACGTCGGGCGAGAACGCGTACAGCGCGAGCGCCACCACCCCGCCCACCCGGCCGACCAGGTCGGTGGCGAACCCGAGGACGACCAGCCCGAACAGCAGCGTGAGCACGATCATCGGCAACCGCGCCGACAGCAGCAGCCGCCCCGGATCACCGCCTGACTCGTACAGCACGTGCCTGCCCAGCTCCGACTGGTCCCCGACGAAACCGGGGTCGACGCGCACGCCCGAGAAGGCCAGCCCGACGGCGATGACCAGCTTGCCGAGCGGCGGGTGTTCCGGGTTGTAGCGCAGGCTGTGCTGCCCCAGGTAGACCGCCGCCGTGCCCGCGTAGACGGGTTCGTCGATGGTCGGGCTCTGCTCCACGGCCGTCGTGGTCATCGCGACCGCCATCGAACCGAGGAGCGCGACCACGACCAGCGCGAAAGCCCACCGCCGTCCCGGTTTCGCGTTGTCGGGCCGGAGGTCCGGAGGTGTGTCGTCCGTGCCCGGAGACCGGGTCGGGGAGCGCGGCGGATCCGGTGCCGAGCGGGCACCACTACCGGGTCCGCCCGCCTCCTCGCGCACCAGAGTCGTCACCGCCACCTCCGAACCTCGTGGCGCGCCAGGGACGAAACCGCGCGCCTTCCTCGACAGGTGTCACGGGCGCGACGCTTCTCAGGTTGCTCCACAGGGCGAAGACGGAGGGCACGGCGTGTTCGACGACCCGGCCGGCGCGGGTGGAGGTCGGTTCAGCGCCGACTACAAAGCCGGCCCGGCGGTGCTGGTGAGGTGCACCAGCACCGCCGGGCCGGCGGGGTCGATCGCGAAACCGGGGCCGGGGAACGGGTTTCCGGTCGGCGTCGAATCAGATGTTCTGGTTCGCGAAGCCCTTGGTCGCGATCTTCGACAGCATTCCCTGCCACACGGACGAACTGGTGTGCGGGTCACCCGTCACGGCCAGCGCCGACTTGAGGCCGTTGAACGCGTTCTGCGTGTTCGGGCCCCAGATGCCGTCGATCGCCAGGCCCGCGGCGCGGAAGTTGTTGCAGGTGGCCTGGACGAACTTGGTGTCGGACTCGGAGTCCTTGAGCACGCGGACCGGCATGCCGCCGAAGTCGGAGTGGATGTGGTCGGCGTGGTCGGAGTTGTACCAGCCGTCCAGCACGTAGCGGAACCGGCGGCGGCACACGGCCTCCGTCGCGAGGTAGCGCTTGCGGGTCGCGGCGGTGCCCGACGCGTGGGCCTGGTCGAGCGGCGAGATGGTGTTGCCGCCGGACCAGCGCACGTGGTCGAGGTCCATCGCGGTACCGGCGCCGTGCTGGCCCTCCTTGTCGACGTAGAAGCCCGCGGAGACGATGTAGCTGATCGAGCCGTAGCTCGCCGACAGCGACCGCAGGTCGCGGATCCAGGCGACGAGCGCGGTGTAGAACGCGTCGGTGGCCTGCCAGTTGCGGGCGGTGGTGTTGCCGCGGTTGGAGCGCCAGTAGTACACGGGCGTGCCGTCGATCTTCTGGAACGTCATCATCGCCAGCGCGCCGACCGCCGGCGCGAACTCGGACTCGCGGTGCTGGTCGTTGATCTTGGGGTCGGCGCTGGCCAGCCCCGGCGCGAGGGCGGACAGGCCGGCGAGACCGGCGACGGCCGCCGCACCCGTGACGAAGCCGCGCCTCGTGAGGTTGTTCTCGAACACCGCAGTACTCCTCTGTGTCCTTGGCCGGCGGGGACAGGGGAAAGGGCCTGCCTCGCCAACCGGCGCGAAGGAGCCTAGGGATCATGCCCGGAACGGGGAACCGCACCTGACCTGCGACTTTCCCTTTCCTTTACCGGTGAGCCCCAGCCTGCCGGGCAGTCGTGCTCCGCCCGACGGCACGGCGTGGTCGTGGCCGCACCGGTGGTTCAGGTGGTCCCGCTCCGGCTCGCGGAGCCCCGCAGGAACGCCAGCACGGCGAGGACCCGGCGGTCACCGCTGTCGTCGTCGTGGGGCAGCCGGAGCTTGGTGAAGATGCCGCGGATGTGCTTGTGGACCGCCCCGTCGGTGACCGAGAGCCGGGTGCCGATCGCCCCGTTGCTCATGCCCTCGGCCATCAGCGCCAGCACCTCGCGCTCGCGCGGGGTCAGCGCGTCGAGCGGGCTGCTCACCGTGCGGAGCAGCATGAGCTGCGAGATGACCTCCGGGTCCATCACGGTGCCGCCGCCCGCGACCCGGCGGAGCGCGTCGAGGAACGACTCCACCCTGCCCACCCGCTCCTTGAGCAGGTAGCCGACACCGCCCGCGCCGTCGGCGAGCATCTCCGAGGCGTAGCTGTCCTCGACGTAGGAGGACAGCACCAGCACGGGGAGTCCGGGGTGGATCCGCCTCGCCTCCGCCGCCGCCCTGATCCCCTCGTCGCGGAACGACGGCGGCAGCCGCACGTCCATCACCACGACGTCGGGCCGGTCGTCCCGGACGACCGCGAGGAAGTCGGTCGCGTTGTCGACCGCCGCGACCACCTCCTCGCCCTTCGTGGTCATCAGCAGCACCAGGCCTTCGCGCAGCAGCGCGTCGTCTTCGGCGATCACGACCCGCACGGCAACTCCACTCGCAGCGTTGTCGGGCCACCCGGCGGACTCGACAGCACGACCGTGCCGTCGAACGCCTCGGCCCGCCGTCGAACCCCCGTCAACCCGCTCCCCTCCTCCTCGACCGCGCCTCCACGACCGTCGTCGTCGACCGTGATCACCAGCACGTCGTCCGACGCCGTCAAGGTGACCGACACGCGCCGGGCACCGGAGTGCTTCGTGACGTTCGCCAGTGCCTCGGCCACCACGAAGTACGCCGCCGCCTCCACGGCCGCGGGCTGCCTGCCCACCCCGTCGACGTCCAGGACGCACGGAACCGGGCACCGCGCCGCCAGCGCGGTCACCGCCCCGGCCAACCCCCGGTCGGACAACACCGGAGGGTAGACGCTGCGCACCACGTCCCTCAGCTCGGCCAGCGCCGAGGACGCGGTGTCCTGGGCCTTGCGCAGCAGGGACATCGCCGCCGCCGGGTCGTCGGCGTGCACGCTCTCGGCGATCCCCAACTGCATGATCACCGCGGCGATCCGCGCCTGCGCGCCGTCGTGCAGGTCCCGCTCGATCCGCCGCAGCTCGGTCCCGTGCGCTTCCAGGGTGGCCGCCCGCGACGCGGTCAACTCCGCCACCCGGTCGCTGAGCACCACGCCCGCCGCCGGGGCGAGCAGCCTCCGCGCCGCCGACGCCTGCCAGCGCGCGACGCGCGGGAGGTGCCACGCCACCAGGCCGTAGCAGACCCCCACGGGGACACCGACCAGCGCCGAGCCCCACGAGTCGACGTGGACACCGGACACCAGCACGCCCTCCGGGGCCGCCCACCAGTAGGCCGGGCCCGACGTCAACGCCACCGCGCTGATCGCGACACCGATCGCCACCACGCCGACCAGGAACCCGGTGAGGCCGTGCGCGACCAGCCACGCCAGGTCCCGCCACGTGGCCGGATCCCGCACCACCGCGGCGAGCCGGCGCGACAACGTGCCCTCGATCGCCCGGTACGGCACCGGGACGACGCGACCGAGCAGCTCCCCGGCTCGACGACGTTCGACGTCCGCCAGTCCACGGACCACCCGGACGACACCGGGCAGCAGCGGCAATCCCAGGCCCGCCAGGCACAACACGGCCACCACCGCCAGCGCGCCCACCGAGGCCGCCGCGGCGAGGGAGGTGACGGCACCCGTCGCCAGGTAGCCCAGGGCCCGTGCCACCGAGCCGATCCGCTTCCGCGACGGGACCCTCATGGTCGGGAACCCCGGGACACCTGGTGGGCGGTACCGACGAACACCGACCGGACGATGCCACGCGGTCCCTGCGGGCTCAAGGACCTCGACCGCCCGCTCACCGATCGGCGGGCGGCGGGGTCCGGCCGTTCATCCGGCACGCCGCCTCCGCGACCAGGGCCTGGTGGGCTTCGGCGAGCGCGGGCACCCCCAGGCCCTGCTGCTCGGTCACCACGACCACCGCGCTGCGGGTGCCCGTGGCGTCGGTGAAGACGTCCGAGCGGTACCCCGGGATGCCGCCGGTGTGCCCGTACACCGGACCGCACGGCGTCGGCATCTCCGCGAGCCCGAGCCCGTAGCTGCCCGCCTCGGGGTTCGCCGGATCGGCCGGGACCATGGTCCGCATCTGCTCCAGCTGCGCGGGCGGGAGCAGGCCACCCGACATCAACGCGGTCAGGAAGCGCGACCAGTCCGCGGCCGTGGACACGATTCCCCCGGCCGCGCCCGCCCAGCTCGGGTCGAGCGCGGTGACGTCGACGTGGTCGTGGCGTTCGGTCCCGACGAAGTGGAACTCGGGCGGCAGGCCCGGCACGGCGGCCCCGAGGTGCGCGGCGTCCGGTTCGTAGCCGTGCGCCAACCCGTCGCCGTCGCGGGACGTCCCGCCGCCCGCCAGGTAGGTCCTGGTCAGGCCGAGCGGTTCGATGACGCGTTCGTCCAG
>DATMCA010001123.1:0-2898 GCA_035559015.1 Umezawaea sp.
CTGGGCGTTTGGACGGGCGCCTGCACCGGGCCGACCACGGCGGGCTTCTGGCCCAGCGGCGGCGGTTCGCCGAACAGGCCGCGGCTGATCCCGTCCTCGGCCAGCACGGCCTTGTCGCGCAGCGGCAGGTGGTCGGTCGCCCACTGGTCCAGGCCGGTGAAGAGCCCGAAGCCGTCGGTGATGGACGGGAAGTCCGCGAGCTTCCGGTTCTCGAACTCGGGCGCCCGCACGCCCACGACCAGCAACAACATCGGGACGCAGAAGAACACGACCGCGGCGACGCGCGCCGTGGTCTGGCGGGCTCCGTGCCTCGGCCGGTGCAGCGGGTGCTCGCGCGGCAGCCACGACTCGGCCAACGGCGGTAGGCCGGGACCACCTCCGGGCGGAGTCGGTGAGTCGAGCCGATTGGCGGTCACCGGGTCAGGGTATCCAGCGCCGCGTTGGTGAGTCGTGTGGATCTGCAACCTCACACGAGTGCTACACGTCTACAGGGATGGGTCGCGCCCATCCGGGACCCCGAACAGTCGACGGAGGTCGTGATGTGGTTGCATGTGACCCTGGTCACTTTGGCAAGCGTCGCATTCCTGGCGCGAACCTTCCGGGTACTCAGAGCCGCACCGAAGACAACAAGACAACAGCAGGACAAGATTCTCCCAACTTCCCCGATTGAGACATAGATACGACCCACAGGTCTATGTCGGATTCCCTCGGTTGCCGTACGATCCATTCCAGTTGATATTGGGATCGGTCTACGCCCGACCCGGGACCTCACAGAGGTAGGTGCGTCATGGATCTCGCACTGAGCAAGGTCATCGAGTTGCGCGAAAGTGGTTTCCAGTTCCTGCACCTGCGGGACGGCGAAGGCGAACTCGACCGGATCATGGCGTTCAAGCAGCGCAGAGGGTTCATCGACTCGATCCTCTTCTGGTCCGAGACCGAGGCGCGCGCAGGCCGTCTACCTGCGGTTCGGGACAGCACACGGCCCGCTCAGGCCGTCTGGATCTACGAGGGCCAGCTCGTCGAAGCGGTCGACCGCCTGCTCCACCTCCCGGAGCCGGGCGCCCGCAACGCGCCGACGTTGATGAAGAGCACGGCCTCGGATCTGGCCGTCGTGACAACGTTGCCGTTCAAGCTGAACCTCCCGCCCGGCGCTATCGCGTAGTGCGCAATTGGTCGCGCTCCGTAAACAATGGGGGCGTGACCAATACGACCAATACAGGCGGTAACGGGCTCACGAATTGCTCATAATCTTTTAGGGGTTACGAGTCCGGATTCATAAGCGAGAACAACGAGCTGCGCGCGGTCCCGAGCGGAAATCTTCGTCATGATGCGGCTGACGTGCGTTCGGGCCGTCGCAGGGCTGATGACCAGGTGTTCCGCGATCTCGTCGTTGGAAAGCCCGCCCGCCACCAGCGCCAAGACCTCACGCTCACGATCAGTGAGTTCCCGCAGCGCGGACGGGTGAAGGCGACGATTCTCCGGTCGCGACGCATACTCTGCGATGAGTTTTCTGGTCACGCTCGGTGCAAGTAGGGCATCACCCGCAGCGACCACCCGCAGGGCGTGCAGCAGCTCAACCGGCTCGATGTCCTTCAGCAGGAACCCGCTGGCCCCGCCCCGCAGCGCGTCGAACACGTACTCGTCCACGTCGAACGTCGTCAGGACCAGCACCTTCGTGTCCCGCAGCTCCGGATCCGCCGAGATCAGCCGGGTCGCCTCCAGACCGTCCGTTCCGGGCATCCGGATGTCCATCACCACGATGTCCGGTTTGTGGATCTTCGCCTGCGCCACGGCCTGAGCCCCGTCCCCGGCCTCCCCGACGACCTCGAACCCGTCCTCGGTGTCCAGCAGCAGCCGGAACCCCGCCCTGACCAGCGCCTGGTCATCGGCCAACACGACCCGGATCACGCTTCTCCCCCTCCGACCGGCAGCACCGCCCGCACCTCGAACCCGCCGCCCGGCAATCCTCCCGCCTCGACCGTCCCCCCGAGCGCCTCGGCGCGCTCCCGCATCCCGGCCAGCCCGGTGCCCGCCCCGATGCTCGGCATCGACGTCCGCCCGTCGTCCCGGACGACGACCAACAGTTGACCGTCGGTCCGCTCGAACTCGACGGTGATCCGGGTGGCGTCCGGCGCGTACCGGAGCGCGTTCGTCACCGACTCCTGCACGATCCGGTAGGCCGCCACGTCCACGGGCGCCGGTAGATCGCCCGGTTCACCACGCACCTCGACCGGCTTGCCCACCGGCGCGAGCAGTTCGTCGAGCCTCGCCAGGCTCGGCGCGGGCGCCGTGCCCTCACCACTCCGAAGCACCCCGAGGGTTGCCCGCAGGTCCACCAGGGCCGCTCGGCTCGCCTCCTTGATCGCCAGCAGCGCCTTCACGGCCTCCTCGGGCTTCCGATCGGCCACGTGCGCCGCCACCCCCGCCTGCACGTTGATCATCGCCAGGCTGTGCGCCACCACGTCGTGCACCTCCCGCGCGATCCGCAGCCGCTCCTGCTCCGAGTGGTACCGCCGCCGCTCCACCGCCCGCCGCCGCCCCAGGCTGAACACCGCCAACGCCGGCGCCGCGACGAGCGGCCCCCAGTGACCCGTCACGTAGTACAGCCACGTCGAAGCCCCGGTGAGCGCGATCGTCGCCACCGGGTACCGCTTGCTCAGGAACAGCAGCCCGAAGGTGGCCGCGAACCAGGCGTAGGGCAGGAGGAACACGGCTCCGACCGTACGGGAGGAGGGCCCGGCCGGCGTCGGTGCTGAGGCGGCACCGGGACGTACGTCAGCGGGTGTATGTCAGCGGTCGTAGGCGCCGTTCTTCGCGGCGACCAGGAAAGCCGACCAGTCCGGCAGCGAGATGGCCGGGCCGGTGGGGTTCTTCGAATCGCGGACGGCGGCGGCGACA
>DATMCA010001124.1:0-2564 GCA_035559015.1 Umezawaea sp.
GGCCGGGTTTACCTGCCCCTGCCATTGTCAGTCAGGAGGTTCGACCGGCGATTCCGGTCGCGGTCCGGCAGGAGTTCTGGGCCGCGGGTCCGGTCCGGGATGGTGGTCGCGGAGGCGGCGACGTCGATGGGTGCGTCGATCTCCGTGGCGTGGGAGTGGAACCGGCACGTTGGCGGCGTGATGCCCGAGCCTTTTCCCACTGACTGCGGTGTGTCGGCCTTCCGGCTCTCGTCCTGGCGGTTCCGGGCCTGGGTCGCAAGGGCGCCATGTGCGCCGGAGGTAAGGTCGATGCCGTGCCCGATGTGTTGCCGTGCACGAGATGAAGGTTCGCCCCTTCGGCGTCGCCATGTGGGGGCGGTGACAAACCACCTCAAGCCGCGTTGGCTGGGGGCCGTCGGGGAAAAGGCGTAGGCGATGCGTCGGTCGGGGATCAGGGAGCGAGCGTGAGCGAAGCCATGACCGGCACGTCCGAACCGATGCAGGGCCTGCGGGCTGACGCGCGCCGCAATCAGGAGCGAATACTCGATGCCGCCCGTGCCGTGATCACCGAGCAGGGTCCGGATTTCGGGGTCAACGACGTCGCCGTCCGGGCCGGGGTCGGGTTGCGCACGGTCTACCGGCGCTTCGCCCGGCGTGAGGACCTCGTCAGCGCTGTGTTCGAGCGGTACGTCACCGATGAGGTGCAGCCGACGGTCGAGGCCGCTGTGTCCCACGAGGACCCGTGGCAGGCGCTCGCCGACGGCCTGGAGGCCACGGTGGTCACCGTGGCGGCGAACTCCGCTCTGCTGACCGCGGCGCGAGACACCGCGTTGGTCACCCGCGCGACGGCCGAGGGCTTCGTCGAGCCGCTGAGCCGGGCGCTTGAGCGTGCCCAGGCGGCCGGTGTCGCACGACCGGACCTGGATGCGAGCGACTTCCCGTCGCTCATCGCCATGGTGGTGGCCACGATGCTCGCCGTTCCCGATCTGGAGGACGCACAGCCCGCGCGATGGCGCCGATACCTCGCCCTGCTCCTGGAGGGATGCCGCGCGAGTGAGGTCAGCCGTCCTCTTCCCTGACTGTGGCCCGCGCCACAGCCGGATTAAGTGACAAGTGCGTGCCACTTAGCCGTAGGGTGCCAGAGGTCACCAACAGCCATACCTCTGGAGTTGCCCATGTCTGCCGACATCGCGGACTTTCCCAGGCTGCCGTTCGACCGCCCGGCGGTGCTCGACATCGGGCCCGTGTGGGCGGACCTGCGGGCCCGTAACCCGATCACCCCGGTTCTCACTCCCGCCGGAGATCGGGCCTGGCTGGTCACCGGTTACAGCGAAGCGAGGGCACTCTTCGGTGACCCACGCTTGGGCCGCTCCCACCGCGAGCCGGAGAAGGCGTCCCGGATCTCCAACTCCGGTTTCAACGGCGGCCCGGTCGGGGAGTTCGACGCCGAGCCCGCGTTCAACGCCCGCCTGCGTCGGGTACTGGTGCCCTCGTTCTCCGCGCGCCGCATGCGACTCCTCGAGGACGGGATGACCAAGCTGACCGACAGCTTGCTGGACGACATGATCGCCGCGGGCGGTGACGGCCAGGTCGTCGACCTGCACGAACACCTGTCACTGCCGCTGCCCATCTTCGTCATCTGCCAACTGCTGGGCGTGCCGTACGGCGACCGCGACTACTTCAAGGACTTGTCCGAGCGCTCCGCGACCATGACCGGCGACGATCCGTTCACCGCGATCGTCGAGCTGCTCACCTATGCGGGCGAGCTCGCCGAGGTCAAGCGGCGGGACCCCGGCCCGGACGTCATCACCGACCTCGTCCAAGCCCAACACGACGACCCGGCGTTCACCACCACCGAACTCACCCACGTGGTCGCCGGTGTCCTCTTCGCGGGGCATGAGACCACCGTCAACCGGATCAGCATCGGAGCCCTGCTGCTGCTGGAGAACCCCGAGGCGCGCCGACAATTGGTCGACGACCCGGCCAGTCGCGGGCCCATCGTGGAGGAGATCCTGCGTCTGGCCGCGCCGGAGAACTTCGGCCTGGCTCGCTACGCACGCGAGGACATCGCCATCGGCGACGTCTCGATCGCGGCCGGGGACGCGGTCATCATCTCCACGCTGGCGGGCAACCGCGACGCGACGGCGTTCCCCGACCCCGAAGCGTTCGACCTTAGGCGGCCCGCCGGCACGGCTCACCTGAGCTTCGGGCACGGGGCGCACTACTGCATCGGCGCCAGCCTGGCCCGGATCGAACTCAGAGTCGCTCTGACCTCCTTGTTCACCCGCCTGCCGGACCTTCGGCTCGCGGTCGACATCGGTCGGCTCAAATTGCACACCGAACGGCTCACCGGCGGTCTGCACGATCTGCCGGTCACCTGGTGACCGCCACAGCGTCACCCTTGCGTGTCCACATCTCCCTGGACCGTCGGATCAACTCCAGGCCAACGTAGGTTCCGAACCCCTCGGCGCCGACGACACCGTCATGGGATTCCCAGGACCCACGCTCGCGTGCGCTCCCACGGCACCGGCAGCCACTCGGAGGCCTTGTGGAGTTCCAGCGGTTCGCGCAGGTCCGACCGCGAC
>DATMCA010001125.1:0-6007 GCA_035559015.1 Umezawaea sp.
GACGAACGAGACGGCGGCGTTGCGGTTCGCGGCCTCGGAGGCCGACAGTTCGGCCAATGAGCGGTCGGCGTGCGCGTCGCCGAGCAGGAACAGGTCGACGGTGCGCCACAACAGGCCCATGACCACGTCGCTGGGTCGGCCGGTGCGGGAGCCGACCCGCAGTAACTCCTCGGCCAGGCGCAGCCGCAGCTCGGCGTCCTGGGGGCCGAGCAGGCAGTGGTGGGCCAGGCTCAGCGCCTCCGACAGCGCCACGGGGTCGCCCGCCTCGCGGGCCTCGTCGACCATCGGCATGATCGTGGACGAGCGCTGCGCCTTGTAGTCGGCCTCGGCGGCCAGCCGGGTCCGCATCCGCAGCGCCAACGACGATCCGGGGTCCAGCACCCGCAGCGCCTCGTGCTGGTGGGCCTCCACGGACGCGGCGTCGGCGGCGGTGCGGTGCTCGTGCACCCACAGCCCGCCCAGGCCGACCGCGGCCAGCGCCATCAGCCGCGCGTCGCCCACGCGCTCGGCCACCTCGTAGGCCTTGGTGAACCAGCAGCGCGCCCCCGCCAGGTCCCCCTCCACGTGTAGTGCCTGCTCACCCGACGCCACCATCGACGCCGCTTCGTCCCACTCCGGAACGACGGACATGTCGCTCACCCCCCACACGGATCAAGAGTCTTCCGTGTCGCGTGGGGATACTTCGCGGGTACCCGGATCAGGCCCCCCATTGCTGACATACCAACTGGTCGGTACGCTCGCGGTCGTGGGCAACGACGACGAACGGCAGATCGACGCGGTGGTGCTGGACTGGGGCGGAGTGCTCACGGTGTCGGTGCCCCGGTTCGTCGAGGACTGGCTGCGGACCGAGAACATCGACCGCGACCGCTACGGGGTGACCATCCGCGGCTGGATGGGGCGCGACGCGCTCCCGGACAACCCGGTCGCCCGCCTGGAGACCGGCGCGCTGCCGGTGGCGGAGTTCGAACGGCTGCTGGCCGCCGAACTGGTCACCGTCGACGGCGGCGAGATCGCCGCACGGGGGCTGCTACGCCGCATGTTCGGCACCGCGAACACCGACCCGGAGATGGTGGAACTGGTGCGCGAGGTCCGCGCGAGCGGCGTGCGCACCGTGCTGCTGTCCAACAGCTGGGGCGAGGGCTACCCCGAGGACCTGCTGCCGGAGCTGTTCGACACGCTCGTCATCAGCGGCCGCGTCGGCCTGCGCAAGCCGGACCCGGCGATCTTCACCCACACCCTGGACCTGCTGGACCTGCCGGCCGACCGGTGCGTGTTCTTCGACGACATGCAGGTCAACGTGGACGGCGCCAGGGCCGTGGGCCTGCACGCCCACCTGCACACCGACGCGGCGGGCACCCGTGCCGCGCTCGCCGACCTGGGAGTGAAGCCGTGACCGACCTGCCGGGCCTGGACCTGGACGCGCTCGCCGCCTACCTGGGCAAGGGGCCGTTGACCGGCGAGCTGATCCCCGGTGGCCGCTCCAACCTGACCTACCGGGTCACCGACGGGCGGGACCGGTGGGTGCTGCGCCGTCCGCCGCTGGGCCACGTGCTCGCGACCGCGCACGACATGATCCGCGAGCACCGGGTCATCTCCGCGCTGGCCGACACTGCCGTGCCCGTGCCGGGCGTGGAGCTGCTGTGCACCGACCCCGAGGTGCTGGGCGCGCCGTTCTACCTGATGGAGGAGGTCGCCGGCGCCGCGCTGCGCGACCGCGCGCAGTGCGACTGGCTCACCCCCGCCGACGCGGAGTCGCTGTCCGCGCGGCTGGTGGACGTGCTCGCCGACCTGCACGACGTCGACCCGGAGTCGGTCGGGCTGGGCGACTTCGGCCGCCCCGAGGGGTTCCTGGTCCGGCAGGTGAAGCGGTGGGGCAAGCAGCTCGACGCCTCGCGCAGCCGTGACCTGGAGGGCATCGACGACCTGCGCGCCAGGCTGGGCGACCGCGTCCCGGAGTCCACCCGCGCGACGATCATCCACGGCGACTACCGGCTCGACAACGTCCTGGTGACCCGCGACCCGCTGGGCATCAGCGCGGTGCTCGACTGGGAGATGGCGACGCTGGGCGACCCGCTGGCCGACGTCGGCCTGCTGCACGTGTACTGGCACGGCCTGGGCATCGACGAGGACCCGATCACCGGCACCGTCCCGTCGCTGCCCGGCTTCCCCGGCGCCGACGACCTGGTCGCCCGCTACGCGGCCCGCACCGGCGCGGACGTGTCGAACCTCGGTTGGTACGTGGCGTTCGGCTACTTCAAGCTCGCCGTGATCCTGGAGGGGATCCACTACCGCTACACCACGGGCAAGACGGTGGGCGCGGGGTTCTCCCGGCTCGGCTCCTTCACCCTGCCGCTCGTGCGCCAGGGCCTCCTCGCGATCAAGGAGTACTGATGGACTTCGCGTACGACGCCAAGACGGAAGACTTCCGCGGCAGGCTGCTGTCGTTCATGGACGAGTTCGTCTACCCCGCCGAGGCGGTGCTGGAGGAGCAACTCGCCGCCTCCGACGACGAGTGGACGCGCAAGCCGATCGTCGAGGAGCTCAAGGCCCGTGCCCGCGAGGCGGGGCTGTGGAACCTGTTCCTGCCCGACGCCGAGCACGGCGCGGGGCTGACGAACCTGCAGTACGCGCCGCTGGCGGAGATCACCGGCCGCAGCCCGCACCTGGCTCCCGAGGCGTTCAACTGCGCCGCGCCGGACACCGGGAACATGGAGGTGCTGGCGATGTTCGGCACCGAGGAGCAGAAGAAGCAGTGGCTGCGGCCGTTGCTGGACGGCGAGATCCGGTCGGCGTTCTGCATGACCGAGCCGGACGTGGCGTCCTCGGACGCGACGAACATCGCCACGCGCATCGAGCGTGACGGCGACGAGTACGTGATCAACGGGACCAAGTGGTGGTCCTCGGGCGCGATGAACCCGAACTGCGCGATCCTCATCGTGATGGGCAAGACCAACCCCGAGGCCGAACGCCACCAGCAGCAGGCGATGATCCTGGTCCCGCGCGACACCCCCGGTGTCGAGGTCAAGCGCGGGATGCACGTGTTCGGCTACACCGACGGCCCGCACGGCGGTCACGCCGAGGTCGTGTTCACCGACGTGCGCGTGCCGGTGGACAACCTGGTCGCCGGTGAGGGCCAGGGCTTCGCCATCGCCCAGGCCCGCCTGGGCCCCGGTCGGATCCACCACTGCATGCGGCTGATCGGCATGGCCGAGCGGGCGCTGGAGCTGATGTGCCGCCGCGCCAACGAGCGGGTCGCGTTCGGCAAGCCGATCGCCGCGCAGGGCGTGGTGCAGGAGTGGATCGCCGAGTCCCGGGTGCGGATCGAGCAGGCCAGGCTGCTGGTGCTCAAGACGGCGTGGCTGATGGACACCGTGGGCAACAAGGGCGCGCACACGGAGATCCAGGCGATCAAGATCGGTGTGCCGCTGATGGCGGAGTGGGTGCTGGACAAGGCGATCCAGGCGCACGGCGCGGGTGGCGTGAGCCAGGACTTCCCGCTGGCGAACCTGTGGGCGGCGGCGCGCACGCTGCGGCTGGCCGACGGTCCGGACGAGGTGCACCGCATGTCGCTGGCCAAGCGCGAGCTGAAGAAGTACCGCTAGCCCGCCGTGGGAGGCGCGGGGTGCCGCGCCTCCCCTGAGGTGTCAGGACCAGGCGATCTCGCCGGTCCGGTCGACGAACCGCCCGGAGCCCGCGCCGGGGCCCTCGGTCGCGAGGCCAACGACGGCGTCGGTGCCCTCGGTGACGGTCTGCGGGCCGCTGTGGCCGTTGAGGTCGGTCGCGGTGTAGCCGGGGTCGGCGGCGTTGACCCGGATGTCGGGCAGCGCCTTGGCGTACTGGGTGGTCAGCATCGTCAGCGCCGCCTTGGAGGCGGTGTAGAGCGGCGCGATCACCGAGGACTCCGGCCGCGACGGGTCGTGGGTGTGGGCGAGCGAGCCCATGCCGCTGCTGACGTTGACGATGACCGGGTCGGGTGAGCGGCGCAGCAGCGGCAGGAACGCGGTCGTGGTGCGGACCACCCCGGCGAGGTTGACGTCGAACACGCCGAGCGCGTCGGCGCCGGTGAGGGCGGCGGGGTCGCCGAAGGGGCCGTGCACGCCCGCGTTGTTGACCAGGACGTCGATCGAGCCCTCGTGGGCGGCGACGTCCGCGGCCGCCGCGGCGACCGACGCGTCGTCGGTCACGTCGATGCGGACGAACCGCGCGCCGGCCGTCGCGGCGGCCTTCTCGCCCAGGTCGGTGTCGCGGGCCCCGAGGAGCACGGTGTGGCCGAGTGCGACGAGGCGGCGGGCGGTCTCGTGGCCGAGGCCCTTGTTCGCCCCGGTGATGAAGGTGATCGTCATGCCGTCGATCCTGGGCCGGTTCCGGGGGCCCGGCCAGGGACGCCTCGACGGTAGGAACGGCAGTACCACCACCGCGGTCGCGATCTGCCGGAGGATGGGTGCCATGACCACAGCCGGGTTGGGCGCGATGATCCGCACGTGGCGCGACCGCCTGCCGCCCTCGGCCGCGGCGCTGCCGGTGGGCCGGTCCCGGCGCGCGACCGGCCTGCGCCGCGAGGAGCTGGCCGACCTGGCCGGGGTGTCGGTCGACTACGTCGTGCGCTTGGAGCAGGGCCGGGCCACGTCCCCGTCGGCGCAGGTGGTGGCGTCGCTGGCGCGGGCCCTGCAGTTGACGGCGGCCGAACGCGACCACCTCTACCGGCTGGCCCGCCTGGTGCCGCCCGCGGACGGGACGATCTCCGACCACATCCCGCCCGGTGTGCACCGCGTGCTCACCCGCCTCGGCGATGTCGCGGTGGCCGTGTTCGCGGCGGACTGGCAGCTGGTCTGGTGGAACCGCGGGTGGGCCGCGCTGCTGGGCGATCCCTCCTCCTCGCCGCCGCACCTGCGCAACTTCGCCCGCGACCGCTTCCCGGTGCTGCCGGGGCCGCCGCGGCTCGCGTCGTGGCCGGTGGCGGAGGTGGACCGCGACACCACCGACGCCGCCGTCGTGTCCGACCTGCGCCGCGTCAGCGGCCGCTTCCCCGCGGACCCGCGCCTGGCGGAGCTGATCCGCGTGCTGAACGCGGGCAACGCGCGGTTCGCACGGCTGTGGGCGACCGGCGCGGTCGCGGCGCACCGGGAGGACCACAAGACGATCGCGCACCCCTCGGTGGGGCCGGTCGAGGTGGACTGCGACGTGCTCACCGACGGCGACACCGAGCTCAAGATCGTGATCATGACCGCCGCGCCCGGCAGCCGCGACGAGACCGCGCTGCGGCTCGCCGAGATCGCCGGACCCCCGCCCGTGGCGGCCGACTCGCCCACCGGGGGTCAGTGGGGTTGACCACGATCCTCGCCGGGCAGTTCCGGGCCCAGCCTGCTTGCTGTTCGCCGCCGTTGCCCCCGTACCGGCAGTACGGGGGCAACGGCGGCGAAGCGAGGTGCCACCTGGACGACGGGACCGCCCACCGGGGGTTGGACGAGCCGGCCGTGACCGGTCACGGGTGCAGGCGGTGCCGGTCGCGGGGGAACAGCGCGGCGCGGCGGACGTTGTCCAGGCCGAGCAGGCGGGCGGTCCAGCGTTCCAGGCCGATGGCGAACCCGCCGTGCCGACGGCGGCGACCATCCCGGCCACCGCTCCGCGCAGCACGGCCATGACGTCGCGGTGGTCGGCGATGAACCCGAGTTCGGCGTCCAGGCTCGTGTACTGCGCGAGGTGCCGGGTCGTGTCGTGGGGTTCGGCCCGGAACACCGGCCCGACCTCGTACACCCGTTCGAACACCCCGACCATGGCCTGCTTGAACAGCTGCGGTGACTGGGCGAGGAACGCGGGCGCGCCGAAGTAGTCGACGCCGAACACGCTCGCGCCGGACTCGGTGGCCGACCCGACGATCTTGGGCGTGTGGATCTCGGTGAACCCCCGCTCGCGCAGCGCGGACCGGAACCCGGCCACGCTCGCGGCGGCGACCTCGAACGGCGCTCGCAGCCGCGGGTGGCGCAGGGCGACGGCGGCGTGGTCGAGG
>DATMCA010001126.1:0-2149 GCA_035559015.1 Umezawaea sp.
GTCGGTAAAGTCGCCGGGCGTGGCGACCGTCGGCGAATGGGTGGAGGGCGCGCGTCCCCGCACGCTGCCCACGGCGATCGCCCCGGTGCTCGCGGGCTCCGGGGCGGCCGCGGGGGTCGCCGGGTTCGACCCGGTGGCCGCGGTGCTCGCGCTGATCGTCTCGGTGTCCTTCGTGATCGGCGTGAACTTCGCCAACGACTACTCCGACGGCATCCGCGGAACGGACGACCACCGGGTCGGGCCGTTCCGGCTGGTCGGGTCCGGTGCGGCTGAGCCGGTGACGGTGCGGAACGCGGCGTTCGCGTGCCTCGGCCTGGCATCGCTCGCGGGCATCGTGCTGATCGCGATGTCGGGCTACTGGTGGCTGGTGGCGTTCGGGGTGCTGTGCATCGCGGGGGCGTGGTTCTACACCGGCGGGTCGAAGCCGTACGGGTACTCGGGGTTCGGGGAAGTGGCGGTGTTCCTGTTCTTCGGGCCCGCCGGGGTGTTGGGCACGCTGTTCGTGCAGACCGGCGAGGTGACCGGGATCGGCATCGGGGCCGCGGTGGCGGTCGGGTGCTTCTCGACGGCGGTGCTGGTGGCGAACAACCTGCGGGACATCCCGACCGACACGAAGTCTGGCAAGCGGACCCTCGCCGTGCTCATCGGCGACCGGGACACGCGTCGCCTCTACCTGGCGCTGATCGTGGCGCCGTTCCTGATCACGCTGGTGATCGGCGTGCGCGTGCCGGGCGCGCTGCTCGGACTGCTGGCGCTGCCGCTCGCGGTGCTCGGGGCACGGCGAGTGGTGCGGGGCCTGACCGGCCTGCAACTGATCCCGGTGCTGCGCGACACGGGTCTGGCGATGTTGGTGTGGGCCGCTGTGGTGGGCGGCGCGCTGATGCTGAGCTGACCTGCGGGGTTTCACGGGTCTGGAGGTGCTGGTGTGAGCCGCCGAGGTTGGCGCTGAGCTGACGATGCTCGCGTAAAGCGCCTTGGTCGGCAGCGTGCTGATGCTGAGCCAACTACGAGGCGCCACCAGCCCGGCGATGCCCGTACAGGCCGCGGTGGTCGGCAGGGCGGTGGTCGGCAGTGCCATGACGCCGAGCCGCCCTGGCAAACACCGGTGTGGCGATGCCTGTGCGGACCGTCGTGATCAAGAGCTACCAGGCGTCCTCGGTGATGGAGATCTGTTCATCGTCGTCATCGTCCCGCCGCCGCTTCACGGGCGGGGGTGGGGGTGCTTCGCCCAGGCAGAGGGCGGCGATGCGTTCGCGGTCGGCGTCCAGGGCGGCGCGCACGCCGGGGTCGTGGCCCGCTTCGCCGCTGAGGACCTGGCGCCAGCTCAGGTGGCCGCCCGCGATCCTGCGCTGCAACGCCTGGAGCGCCATCGACGCGGCGGGCGACTTGGCGAACGCGATCACCCGGCGGATGTCCTCGGCGGATGGTTCACGGCCTGCCGCGCGCAGCTTCTCCGCCTGGCGCATGGACTTCTCGGCTTCGGCGATCGACCGGGCCAGGACGTCCTCGGCCGCCAACACCTCCGCGGTCCGCCAACTCACCGAGCATCCCCTTCCGACTGGACACCTGCTGCGACGCAGCAGGTGTCCGTCCCGTTCCCGCTACCAGGCACCAGTGCGGCGGAACTTCTTCAGCCGCTTCAGGTGGGGTGCGAGGTCCATGTCCTGCGCGGCCACCCACTTGTCGTCGTAGTAGGTGTTGGCGTACCGCTCACCGCCGTCGCAGAGCAGGCTGACGACGCTGCCGCGCACCCGTGACGCCCGCATCTCGGCGATGATCTGGAACGCGCCCCACAGGTTCGTGCCGGTCGACCCGCCGACGCGACGACCGAGGACGGTCTCGACGTGCCGGATCACGGCGATGGACGCGGCGTCCGGCACCTTGATCATCCGGTCGATGACCTGGCCGATGAACGACGGCTCGACGCGGCCGCGGCCGATGCCCTCGATCCGGGAGCCGCGGGTGCCGACGAGGGTCGGGTCGCTGTCGCGCCACGCGTCGAAGAACACCGAGTGCTCCGGGTCCACCACGGCGAGGCGGGTCTTCAGCCTGCGGTAGTGGATGTAGCGGCCGATGGTCGCGCTGGTGCCGCCGGTGCCCGCGCCGACGACGACCCAGTCCGGCTCCGGCGACGCCTCCAGCGCCATCT
>DATMCA010001127.1:0-8385 GCA_035559015.1 Umezawaea sp.
GGCTTCCTCGACCAGCCCGCCCAGGTACATGACACCCACGCGGTCGGAGATGTGCCGGACCACCGCGAGGTCGTGGGCGATGACCAGGTAGGTGAGGCCGAACTCCTCCTGGAGGTCCTCCAGCAGGTTGACGACCTGGGCCTGCACCGAGACGTCCAGTGCGGACACCGGCTCGTCGGCGATGATCAGGTCCGGTTCGACCGCCAGGGCCCGCGCGATGCCGATGCGCTGGCGCTGCCCGCCGGAGAACTCGTGCGGGTACTTGCGCAGCGACGTGGACGGCAGGCCGACCGACGACAGCAGCGAGCGCAGGCGCTTGCCCGTCGCCGCCTTGTCCTTGTCCAGGCCGTGGGCGTGCAAGCCCTCGACCAGGATGGACTCGACCGACTGCCTCGGGTCCAACGAGGACATCGGGTCCTGGAAGACCATCTGCATGCGACGGCGCATCTTGCGGAGTTCTTCGCCCTTGAGGGACGTCAGGTCGGTGCCGTCGAAGACGACCCGGCCCGCCGTCGGCTCGGTGAGCCGCAACACGCCTCGGCCCAGGGTGGACTTGCCGCAACCGGATTCGCCCACGAGGCCGTAGGTCTCGCCGCGTTGGATGGTCAGGTCCACGCCGTCCACCGCGTAGACGTGGCCGACCGTGCGGTCGAGGACGACGCCCCGCTTGATCGGGAAGTGCACCTTGATGCCCTCGATGGACACCAGCGGAGCGGTCATGCCGACACCTCCTGCGGCACCTCGGGCTGCACGGGGTTGTGGCAGCGCAGCAACCTGCCGCCGCCCAGGTCTTCCTGGACCGGCGTCTGCTCGCGGCAGATGTCGAGCGCGTTGGGGCAGCGCGGCGCGAACGCGCACGCGTGGTCCCACGGGATGTTGTCCGCGACCGAACCCCGGATCGGGTTCAGCCGCTCGCCCCTGGGGGCGTCCAACCTCGGGATCGAGGCCAGCAGGCCGTGCGTGTACGGGTGGCGCGGCTGGCCGAAGAGCTCGTGCCGCTGCGCCTTCTCGACCACTCGGCCGCCGTAGAGGACGTTCACCTCGTCGCACAGGCCGGCCACGACGCCCAGGTCGTGCGTGATCATCACCAGTGCGGTGCCGAGGTCCTGGACCAGTCCTTTGAGGAGGGTCAGGATCTGGGCCTGGATGGTGACGTCCAGCGCGGTCGTCGGCTCGTCCGCGATGAGCAGCCTCGGCCGGCACGCCAGGGCGATCGCGATGAGCGCGCGCTGCCGCATCCCGCCGGACAGCTGGTGCGGGTACTCCGAGAGCCTGCGCTTCGGGTCGGGGATGCCGACCTTGTCCAGCAGGTCGGCCGCCTCGACCATGGCCTTCTTGCGGCTCATGCCCCGGTGCCGTTCCAGCACCTCGGTGACCTGGAGGCCGATCGGGATGACCGGGTTCAACGACGACAACGGGTCCTGGAACACCATGCCGAGGTCGCGGCCGCGCTTGTCGCGCAACTGCTTGTCCGACAGGCGGAGCAGGTCCGTCCCCTCGAAGTTCACCGTGCCGCTGACCTTCGCGCCGCGCTTGGGCAGCAAGCCCATGATCGCGAGCGAGGTGACGGACTTGCCGCAGCCGGACTCGCCGACCAGACCGACGGTCTGGCCGGGTTCGACGTCGAAGCTCACCTGGTCCACCGCGGTGAAGGGCTGCTCGCCCTTGCGGTGGAACTCCACGGTGAGGTCACGAACTTCCAGTAGTGCCACCGAACTCACCGCCTGTTCTTCGGGTCGAGGGCGTCGCGCAGGGACTCGCCGACGAGCGTGAAGCCCAGGGCGATGGCGATGATGCACCCCGCGGGCCAGAACGCCAGCTGCGGGTGCGTGTCGATCACGGTCTGGGCGCCGCCGAGCATCTGGCCCCACTCGGGGATCCGGTCGTCCGGGTTGCCGAGCCCGAGGAACGACAGCGCCGCGGCGTCGATGATCGACGTCGCGAGCACCAGCGTGGACTGCACGATCACCGGGCCGAGCGAGTTCGGCAGCATGTGCCGGAACACGATCGCCCCCGGCTTCACGCCCAGCGACGTCGCCGCCAGGACGTGGTCGCTGCCGCGCTGCGCCAGCATCGACCCGCGCAGCAGGCGGGCGAACACCGGGATCTGCACGATCGACACCGCCAGGATGACGGTGAACAGGTTGGGTTTCGCGAACAGCGCGCCGATGCCGAACGCCAGCAGCAGCTGCGGGATCGACAGCATGACGTCGACGATCCGCATGACCAGCGAGTCGACCCAGCCCCCGAACGCGCCGGCGAGCGTGCCGAGCGCGAGACCGCCCACGAGACCGATCAGGGTCGCGAACACACCCACGAGCAGCGTCTGCTGGGCGCCGACGAGCAGGCGCGACAGGAAGTCGCGGCCCTGGAGGTCGCCGCCGAGCGGGTGGCCCGGCTGCGACTCCGGGATCTGGTTGCGCGCCTTGATGACCTGGTCCGCCAGGTCCCTGGCGGACGGGTCGTGCGGCGCGATCCACGGCGCGATGATCGCGATGATGATGAAGGCGATGATGATGAACGAGCCGAACAGGAACACCGGGCTGCGGCGCAGGCGCTTCCACGCGCTGGCCGCGAGGCTGACCCCGGAGTCGTCGGCGGTCGACTCGACGAGCGAGTCGATGCGCTCCTTCTTGGTTCCGATGGCCATGGCGCTACCTCGTCCTGATCCGCGGGTCGATCAGCGCGTAGGACAGGTCGACCAGGAGGTTGACGACCACGTACACGATCGCGGCGACCATGATGAGCATCTGCAGGACCGGGTAGTCGCGCCGCTCGAAGCCGAGCGCGAGCGCTTCGCCGACCCCTGGGAAGGCGAACACCTTCTCGGTCAGCACGGCGCCCGCGAGCAGCGCGCCGATCTGCAGGCCGATGGTGGTGACCACCGGGAGCATCGCGTTGCGCAGCACGTGGCGGCGGCGCACCAGCGGTGCGGTGAGGCCCTTGGCCTCGGCCGTCCGCACGTAGTCCTCGTCCATCACGTCGAGCACGGCGGCCCTGGTGATGCGGAAGATGACCGCGAACGGGATCGTGGCGAGCGCGACGGCGGGCAGGAACAGGTGCTTGAGCGCGTTCCACGCCGCGTCCCACTCCTGCGTGAGCAGTCCGTCGAGGACGAAGAAGCCGGTGACCCTGGTGGCGCCGATGGCGTCCTGCCTGCCCACCGAGGGGAGGCCGAGCTTGGACGCGAGGACTTCCTTGAGCACGAAGGCGAGGAAGAAGACCGGGACGGCGACACCGATCAGGGACCCGCCGACGCTCAGGTTGTCGAACCAGGTGCCGCGGCGCTTGGCCGCGACGTAGCCGAGCGGGATGCCGACGATCACCGCGAGGACGATCGCGAAGATACTGAGTTCGAGGGTGGCCGGGAACCGCTGGACGAAGATCTCGACCACCGAGTCACCGGGCTGGACGCCGGTCGAGTTGCCGAAGTTCCCGGTCAGGGCTCGACCGAGGAATTTGAAGTACTGGACGAAAATCGGCTGGTCGAGACCGAGTTGCTTCTCCAACGCCGCTCGTGATTCGTCGGTCCCGCGGTCCCCCAGGAGGGCCGAAGCCGGCCCTCCTGGGAGTGCGCGCAACCACGCGAAGACGAGCAACGAGAGCACCAGCACCACGCCGAGCAGCTGGATGAGCCGCCTTACGGTGTAGCGGAGCACGTACCTACCCCGTTGTTCTCTCTAGTTGTTCTCTCTGACGACGGTCGGTTTCGGCTCAGCCCTTGCTGGCGGGGCCGAACTTCTCGTCGGTGAGAGGACTGGGCACGACACCCTTGATGTCCGACTTGAGCACGAGCGCTGGCGGCGAGTGCGAGATCGGGACCGCGGGGAGGTACTCGGCCATGATCTGCTTGTTGATGCCCTCGTATGCCTTGAGCCGCGCGTCGCGGTCCGGGGTGGCGTCGGCCTTCTTCAGGTCGGCCGCGAGGGTGGCGCCCCACGGGGAGGTGCCGGTGCTGAACCGGTTCTCCGGGTTGCCGAAGAACGTGCCGATCCAGTTGTCGGCGGAGCCGGTGTCACCGGTCCAGCCGAGCAGGAAGACGTCCGGCACCTTCTGGTCGACGTCGGTGAGGTAACCGCCGTTCCACGGCTTGGTGACGGCCTCGACCGTGATGCCGGCCTTCTGGAGGTCCGCGGCGATGGCGCCGTAGATGTCCTTCGGGCTGGGCATGTACGGGCGGGTGACCTCGCTGGGCCAGTAGAACTTCAGGGTCAGGTTGCTGGCGCCTGCCTCGGCGAGGAGCGACTTGGCCTTCTCCAGGTCGTACGGGTACTTGGTGACGTCCTTGGTGTAACCGCCGACGGTCTCCGGGATGAACTCGTCCGCGACCTTCGCGCCCTCGGGCAGCTGGGACTTGACCAGCTGGTCGCGGTTGATCGCGTAGGCCAGCGCCTGGCGGACCTTCAGGTCCTTCAGCGCCGGGTTGCCGGACTGGTTGATGCCGAAGTACATGACGTTGAACGCCGGCCGGATGGCGACGTTGAAGCCGTCCTTCTTCAGGCCGTCCCAGTCGGCGGCGGCCGGGAAGTCGTAGCCGTCGATGTCACCGGACTGCAACGCCTGCTTGCGGGCGGTCTCGTCCGGGATGATCCGGAAGACGACCTTGTCCAGCTTCGCCTTGGTGCCGTAGTAGTCGTCGTTGCGGACGAGTTCCACGGTGTTGTTGGCCTTGTCGTACGCGCCGAACTTGAACGGACCGGTGCCCGTCGGGTGGTCGGTCGCGTAGGCCGGGAACACGAAGCTGTCGCCCTGCGCCTGCACGTTGTCGGCGTCGTACTGCTTGAGCGCCGTCGGGCTCTGCATGGAGAACGAGGGCAGGCCCAGGATGTCCGGGAACTTCGACGTCACCGTGGTCAGCACGATCTCGGCGGTGTTCGCGTCCTTCGCGCTGCACGACTTGTACAGCGACGGCTTCGCGCCGTCGGAGAAGCCGCCGAAGTTGTCCACGTAGTACTGGGACACGGCGTCGGACGTGCCGGCGCCCTTCTGGTTGTACCAGCGGTCGAAGTTCACGCAGACGGCCGTGGCGTCGAACGCCGTGCCGTCGTGGAACTTGACGTTCTGCTTGAGCTTGAAGGTCCAGGTGAGACCGTCGGAGCTGGGGGACCAGCTCTCCGCCAGCTCGGGAGCGGGCTCAGCGGTGCCGGGCTTGAAGGTGGTCAGACCCTCGAACATCTGGCGGGCGACGCGGAACGTCTCGCCGTCCGTCGCGTAGAACGGGTCGAACAGCTTCGGCGCGCCGGCGGCGCCGAAGGTGAACGTGCCACCCACTTTGCCGGATCCGGTGCTGTCGGTCCCGCGCTCGGATTGAGCACAGGCGGACAAGGCGAGCGCGGAGACGCCGACCAGGCCGATCGCGGCCAGCCAACGGCTCCGAGCCGTTCGGGATTGAAGCATCAAACACCCCTTGGTGAATCCGACGATCTCACGGTGTGGTCGCCGACCCTAACCGGTGCAAGTTGCCCTTCCGGAACCCTGCAGGTCACGATACGGCCACGCGAAGAGCCATTGTGGTACGTCCCGCGCATGTCCGCTGACCCAACGTGACCACGGACGATCCGGTGAGCGCTCTCCTAGGCTGTACAACGGAGAGGTCGGGTCGGCGCTAGGTGCCGCTGCCCGACGAGGAGACTTCGACACGTGCGGAGGAGGTCGCGGATGGGCTCGCAGGTCGAGTTCCGCTTCCTCGGACCGCTCCAGGTGCTGGTCGACGGCGAGCCGGTCCCGGTGCGCGCGGGCCGTCAGCGCTCACTGCTCGTATCGCTGCTGCTGCGCGCCGGGTCCAGCGTCTCGGTGGACGAGCTGGCGGAGCACGTGTGGGGCGCCGACCCGCCCGCGCGGGCCCGCGGCACGCTCCAGACGTACGTGATGCGCCTCCGCCAGGTCCTCGGCCGGGACGTGCCGATCCGGACCGTCCCGGACGGCTACCTGATCGACGTGGACGAGAAGACCATCGACCTCGTCCGGTTCAACGGCCTCGTCGAGCAGGGTGAGCAGGAGCGTTCGCTGGGCAACCTGCACGCCGCGTCGGGGCTGTTCACCACGGCGTTAGCGCTGTGGCGCGGTCCGGCGATGGTGGACGTGCCGTCGGAGATCCTGCACCGCGACGAGGTGCCGAGGCTGGTCGAGCAGCGGCTGCACGCCGTCGAGCGGCGCGTCGACGTGGACCTGGAGCTGGGCAGGCACGCCGAGCTGGTGCCCGAGCTGGCCAAGCTGACCGCCGAGCACTCGCTGCGGGAACGGCTGTGGGCGCAGTTGATGCTCGCCCTCTACCGCTCGGGCAGGCAGGGCGACGCGCTGGGCGCCTACCAGCGGGTTCGCGACCAGCTCGCCGACGAACTGGGCATCGACCCCGGTGACGAGCTGCGGCGCGTGCACCAGCAGGTGCTGGCCGGCTCACCGGAGCTGGACCTGGCGAAGACCGCCGCTCCGCTGGCGAAGCGCGATCGGGTGGTGCCCGCCCAGCTGCCCGCGGACATCGGCGACTTCGTCGGCCGCGCGCAGGCCGTCGTGCTGATAGAAGCCCTGCTCAGGACGGCGCAGGGGGTTCCGGTCGTGACGCTCGCGGGCCCGCCGGGGGTCGGCAAGACCGCGCTGGCCGTGCACGCGGCGCACAAGATGAGGTCGAGCTTCCCGGACGGGCAGCTCTACGTGAACCTGCGCGGGTACGCGCGGGCCGCGCCGCTGACGGCGATGGACGTGCTCCCCCGGTTCCTGCGCGCGCTGGGCGTGCCGCCCGAGTCCGTGCCGCTGGACCAGGACGAGCAGGAGGCGATGTTCCGGTCGCGGATGACCGACCAGCAGGTGCTGCTGCTGCTGGACAACGCCGCCAACGCGGAGCAGATCCGACCGCTGCTGCCCGGCTCCCCCGGCTGCGCGGTGCTGGTGACCAGCCGCGACACGCTGCGCGGGCTGGCCGTCAGCCACGCGGCGAGCAACGTCCGCCTCGACGTGCTCGACGACGAGGAGGCCAAGGCCCTGCTCGCGGGCATGCTCGGCGAGGACGTCGTCCGCGAGCAGAGCGTCGCGGCGGACGAGCTGACCGCGTTGTGCGCGCACCTGCCGCTCGCGCTGCGGATCGCCGCGGCGAACCTGCTGAGCCGCCCCGAGGTCACCATCGACTCCTACGTCGAGGAGTTGCGGGCGGGCAACCGGCTGGCCGCGCTGACCGTCGAGGGCGACGAGCGGGCGGCCGTGCACGCGGCCTTCGACCTCTCCTACGCGGCGCTGAAACCCGAGCTGGCGCAGCTGTTCAGGCTGCTCAGCATCACGCCGGGCACCGACATCACGCCGGATGTGGCGGCGGCGCTCGGCGGCCTCACCACGCAGGACGCCCGGAGGCGGCTGGACCGGCTGGCGACGGCCAACCTGGTCGACAACCACGCGCCCGGCCGCTACCAGTTCCACGACCTGCTGCGCGACTACGCCGCCGAGCGGCTCGCGTTCGAGGACGACCCGGCGGAGTTCGAGCAGGCGTTCCGGCGGCTGCTGGACTGGGCGATCCGGTCCGTGGACAACGCCACCGACGCGCTGAAGAACACCCTCATGCGCCTGCCCAGGGCGGCGGCCGAGGCGGGCGTGACCCCGCAGACGTTCTGCGCCCCGGACGACGCGCTGGCGTGGCTCGACGCCGAGCGCGCCAACCTCGTGGCGCTCGTCGTGCACGCCGCCGACCGCGAGCCCAGCGCCGACTGCTGGCAGCTCGCCGACGCCCTGCGCCGCTACTTCTACGTCCAGGGCCTGCCGGTGGAGTGGCTGGCGACCGCGAAGGCCGGTCTCGTCGTGGCCCAGCGGATCGGTGACGAGGTCGGCGAGGTCGCGATGCTGTCCTCGCTCGGCACCCTCTACTGGGCCATCGGCCAGCACCGGGTCGCCGTCGAGTACTACCTGCGGACGTTCCCGATCCAGGAGCGCGGCGCCACCGCGCCCGCCGCCAACGCCGCCGTCCTGTCGAACGTCGGGACCGTCTACATCGACCTCGGCGAACTGGAGCAGGCCGCGCACCACCTGGAGAGCGCGCTCGCCATCACCCGCGAGATCGGCGCGTCGCAGCAGGAGGGCATCGCGCTGCTCAACCTCGGCGGCGTCTACCTGCTGCTCGGCCAACTCGACCGCGCGACCAGCTCGTTCGAGGACTCACTGGAGGTCGGCAACCGGCTCGACGCGTGGATGACGCAGGCGAACAGCTATCGCGCGCTCGGCGAGGTCCACCTCCTCCAGGGCCGCCCGGACCGGGCCGCCGCGCTGTTCGAACGAGCGGGCGTCCTCTACAGCCAGGCCGCCGCCCGCAGTTTCGCGAACCTCCCGCACGAGGGCCTGGCGCAGGCGCACACGATGCGCGGCTGGTGCTCGGAGGCCGTCGAGGAAGCCGAGAAGGCACTCGCG
>DATMCA010001128.1:0-4246 GCA_035559015.1 Umezawaea sp.
AGGAAGCCGATGACGAGCAGCGGGCCCGTCCAGAACAGGCGGGCGTCGACCGGGTGGTCGGGCAGCCAGCCGCCCACGGCGATCGCGGAGGCGACCCCGGCTACCAGGAGGACGGCGGCGAAGAGGTTGAAGTTCAGCGACCTGTTCGCGGACCTGCCTGACCCGCGTACTGCCGAGTCCGACAGCGTGGCCGACGCGCGGTCGGACATCCAGCCTCCTCGTCGGCCCTCGTGTCGGTGGGCCGGGTCGCGGCCGTCGAACTCGGCGTGACTGAGGGGTCCCGAACAGTTACCAGGACCCCTCTAAGAGCATCAATGTACCTCGGTTGGGTGATGAAATGGCAGGTCGACGAGGCATATACCACGTCAAGTGACGAAACCGGTCACACGGTCAGCTCTCCGCGCAACACGGTGACACCTTGGCCCGCCAATCCGACCCTGTCGTCACGCAGCGTCATCTGGACACGTCCGCCGCGTGGGGAGGCCTGTTCGCCGAGCAACGACATACGGCCGAGGCGCGGAGCCCACCACGCGGCGAGCGTGCAGTGCGCGGATCCGGTCACCGGATCCTCCGGCACGCCGAACGAGGGGTAGAAGCACCGGCTGACCACGTCGACGTCCGGCCGGTCGCCCCGCGCGGTGACGACGACGCCGCGGCCCGGCACGTCGGCGAGCAGCACCAGGTCCGGCCGCAGGGCGCGCACCTCGGCCGCCGACGCGACCTCCACCAGCACGTCCGAGACGCCCCGGGCGACGGCCTTGATCGTCACGCCGGGCAGGGACGCGCGCAGCAGCGGCGTCGCGTCGACGGGGACCGGCGGGTCGGCCGGGAAGTCCATCTCGACCCAGCCGTCCGGGCCCGCCTTGCAGGTGAGGAACCCGCTGCGGGTGCTGAACACGGCGGAGCCGCCCAGCACGTGCGCCGTCGCGAGGGTCGCGTGGCCGCACAGGTCGACCTCGGTCGTCGGGGTGAACCAGCGCAACGGCAGCGGCTCGGCGCCGCCGACCTCCACGAAGGCGGTCTCGGCGTGCTTCATCTCCGCCGCGACGGACTGCATCCAGGCTGGATCGGCGGGTTCGGGGAGCAGGACTACTCCGGCCGGGTTGCCGGAGAAAGGGCGGTCGGTGAACGCGTCCACCACGAAGATCTCCACGCGGCTCAAGGCTAGACCAGCACCGGCTCGTCGTCGGGCGCGTTCCGCGCCAGTTCCAGCCTCAGCTCGTCCAGGCAGCTCTTCGCCCGACCGGCCGCGAGGTGCTGCGCCGCGCCGCTGCCCGACGCCTCCCGGATCAGCAGCCACACCGCCGACAGCGGTGACGGCTGCTCGTCCGAGCGCACCGCCGACACCAGCTCGCGTTGTTCGGGGAACGGGTGCAGCGCGATCTGCTCGGTCCTCCGGCGGAGTTCCGCGAACAGCACCGGCGGCGCCCCGGCGGCGAGCCGGTCGAGCTTCGCGGGCAGGTCGACGTTGAGGAGTTCGGAGGCGCAGAGCGGACCGAAGTTCCGGACCGTGTTCAAGGCGTATTCGAGATCGTCTGCGGCGTTGAGGAGTTCCCTGTGGGTGGAACGCGACAGGGGAGATCGGGGCGCCGGCGGGGTTGAGCGAGGCCGCGGCCGACGCAGGAACAGGCCGAGCAGCACCCCGGCGGCAAGAGCGGCCAGGGCAATCAGTATTTCGCTCATGTCCCGTCATCGGCAGTCGGCACGTGCTCACGGCCCCCTCGCGCGACAACGGGTCCGAACCGAGCGCCGGCCGGTAGCCGAACTTCGGTTGGGCTGAACAGCTCGGCCGATCGGCGTGGCGACATGATCCGAACGCCCGACCGGAGCAAGGTGGGACCGCGCGACACCCGCGGGACGTATTTCGCGGGGAAGGTCCTACCTCCTACCAACCAGGGAGCAAGACCGGAAGAAGCAGGGGGACCCGATGACCACCACGACACGAGAACTGTCCGGCAGAGCGCTGGCGACACTGCGCGCGGTCGGCGCGGGCCGCGCCGAACTGACCAGCGCCCGCGAACCGGACCTCTACGTCGACGGACTCCCCTGCTGCGACCAGACCGTCACCCACGACCTCGTCCACGCCGGCCTCCTCCGCCCCACCTCGGTGGTCGCGTGGGGCCAGCGGGTGCGCGCCGAGCTCACCGACGAGGGCCGGGCGGCACTCGGAGCGGCCTGACCAGTCGAACATGTGTTCGACATGCGTTATGCTGCTCGCGCGGGGCCTGCACGCAAGGGAGAGGAAGCCCTTGCGCGCAGGCCTCGTCCAGTTCAAGGTCCGTGCATGCCCATGATCACCGTTGACCTGTTCCCCGGCCGGACCGCCGAGCAGAAGCGCGCGCTGGTGCACGAGCTGACCGAGGCGCTGGTGCGGACGTGCGACGTCAAGCGCGAAGGCGTCTGGGTGGTGCTGCGGGAAGTGGAGCCGGAGAACTGGGCCATCGGCGGAACGCTCGCGTCGGACCGCTAGGCCCAGGAAGCAGTGGCCACCTCGTAGTGGTCGGCCAACGCCTGTCGGCCCGGCGATGCCACCCGGAGCTTGGAACCGTGCAGCGCCTCGTAGGCCGCGTAAGCCTGCAACTGCGGCGCGAAGTGCACCTCCAGCGTCCGCGGGTGAACGGCCACCAGCCCGCGGTCGAACAACCGGTGGATGTCGACCCTGAACAGGAGCCCTTCGTCGAGGTCGTGGATCCCGTGCGCGGCAAAGGCCCTCAGGTGTGCTGCGTCAAGCGCTTCAGCCGGGCACGGACCCGTCACCGCGCAGACGAACCCGTACTTCTGCAACAACCCGCGCCGGAAGGCGTCCTGACCGATCCGCACCATCCCCATGGCGCTCCGGCGACCGCCGTCCACCTTCTGCCGTGGCAAATCGCTGCGCGGCGCCAAGGGCACGTGCAGGGTTCCAAGCATCTTCTCCGCCGCAGCGCGGTCGATAGGCCGGATCGACTGCTGCTTCGAGGCGTTCAGAGCTATGCCGTTCAAGCTCTCCGCGGTGATCACACCGTCGAGGGGCCGCCACGTACCCGCGTAGTCGGCCACGTAGCTCGTCACCACGATCGGCTTCTCGTCCGGTTCGGTGAACGCGTGGTCGCACCTCTGGCAGAGGAACGGCGGCTTCACCGTGGTGCGCAACTTGAACCCGGTCCGCTTGCAGGCGGGGCACATCTTCCTGATCTTCGTGACGCCGGGTTCAGCGGCGATCCCCTGCACCCACCCCACACCCAGGGCCGCCTTCTTGTCCCTGACGACCACGAGGTCGCCGATGTCGAGGATGCCCGAGTTCTGCACCGTCGAGTCGTAGAGGTACTGCGACTCGAGCACGTCCGCGTACCCCGTGTTGCCCTGGAAATCCCGCTTCTCGCCGAACGACAACAGCGACCATGCGCCCACGAGCCCCCCAAACGTCGTCCACCTTCGTTGGCCAGTTGTACCAACTGGGTCCGACAGCGAGGGGAGTTCACGCACGTCTGGAGGAGGACACAGGCATGACCGCGGGCCATAGGACCGGCGCATAGCGAGACGCGAATGGTGACAACACCGGGACAAAAACACCCCGTGACCTGTTTTCCCAGGTCACGGGGTGTTACCCAAATGTGGCGGGTGTAGGATTCGAACCTACGTAGGCGTAAGCCGACGGATTTACAGTCCGCTCCCATTGGCCGCTCGGGCAACCCGCCTTGCGCCCGGTGGTGCCGGGTGCGAACAAGAGACTACATAACCCCGTGGAGGGGTTCGCAACCGGGATACCCCGGTAACATCTTGGCTCGTCAAAAGCCCATCTACGCGGAGGTACCGAGCACGTGGCAGATCCGTCATTCGACGTGGTGAGCAAGGTCGACCGGCAGGAGGTCGACAACGCGCTCAACCAGGCGGCCAAGGAGCTGGGTACGCGGTTCGACTTCCGGGGGACCGGTACCGAGGTGTCGTGGTCCGGGGAGGAGGCCATCGCGTTCCAGTCGGAGACCGAGGAGCGGTGCCGGGCCGCGATCGACGTGTTCCAGGAGAAGCTGGTGAAGCGCGGCATCTCGATGAAGGCGTTCGAGATCGGGGACCCGTCGATCTCGGGCAAGGTCTACAAGGTGACCGGCACGCTGGTGCAGGGCATCACCTCGGAGAAGGCCAAGGAGATCGCGAAGAAGGTCCGCGACGAGGGTCCGAAGGGTGTGCAGGCGCAGATCCAGGGCGACCAGCTGCGGATCTCCGGCAAGAAGAAGGACCACCTCCAGGAGATCATCTCGCTGCTCAA
>DATMCA010001129.1:0-4971 GCA_035559015.1 Umezawaea sp.
GCGCGGGCCTCGCCTCCTACCGGGAGGCGCTGGCCGCGCTCCGGTCCGGGGAAGTCGTCGGGATCTTCCCCGAAGCCACGATCAGCCGCTCCTTCACGGTCAAGGAGCTGAAGTCGGGCGCGAACCGCCTCGCCGCGTCAGCGGGCGTCCCGCTGATCCCGGTCGCCCTCTGGGGCACGCAGCGGCTGTGGACCAAGGGCAGGCCGCGCACCCTCACGAGGCGGCACGTGCCGGTCACGATCCTCATCGGCGAACCGCTGCACCCGCAGCCGCGCGACAAGCACGACGCGGTCAACGCCGAGCTGCACAAGCGCCTCCAGGAGCTGCTGGACCAGGCGCAGCAGGAGTACCCGGAGAAGCCGAAGGACGGCGAGCTGTGGTGGCAGCCCGCCCACCTCGGCGGCACCGCTCCCACGCCGGAGGAAGCCGAGGCCCTGGACGCCAACGGCCGCGAGGACTAGCTCTCCCCCGCCACGCGGGTGCCGCAGAGCACCCGCGTGGCGCGCGGTATTCCACGACGCGCTTCGCACAAACGTGCGATACTGGCTGTCGAGGCGACCCCAGGTCACGTGACCGGGCGCCCGCCAGCCCCTAGCTGATCTCTCGGCGGGGCCGATCCGTCGGAAACGCGCAGTCGACCTGTTCGCGCGTGACCGGCAAGGAAGGTCATCCCATCATCGAGCACACCCACGACGCCCTGTTCTCCGAGACGGCGCCGGACCTGTTCCCCAAGGAACAGGCTGCGAGCACGCACAAGAGCACGACGTCGGGCCGCGCCCTCGGGAACACCCAGTACGAGGGCCTGTTCCAGCAGCCGCCGATCGTTCCGGAGTCCGACTCGCCGTCGAACTTCGTGGTCGACGAGAACGAGCAGCAGCCCGACTCGTCCGAAGCGCCCCGTCAGCGCTCGACGTCCAGGCGTCGGTTCAACTAGCCCTCCGGCAGGGCTCCCCACCGGTCGACGATCAGTCGACCGGGGATTCGTCGGCGGCTTCGGCCGCCGGAGCAGCCCCAACGGCCTCCAGGGCCTCACCGGGCTCGACAGCGGCTTCCGCGGCCCCTTCAGCGGCAGCCGACTCGCCGGCGGCCTCCTCCGGCTCGGCAGCGGTGACGTCCGCGTCGGCACTGGTGGCCGCCAGCTTCGCCACCGTGGCCTCGGCCGCCGCCGTAGCGCCTTCCGCGACGGCCACCGCGGCTTCGGCGTCCCGGTCGGGCACCTTGCCGGTCGACTCGATCACCGCGGGCTTCGCGCCCCGGCCGCGCAGGCGCTGCGAGATGACCTGGCTGATGCCGTCACCGCGCATCGAGACGCCGTAGAGCGCGTCGGCGATCTCCATCGTCGGCTTCTGGTGGGTGATGATCAACAGCTGGGACTTCTCCCGGAGCTGCTCGAACAGCCCGATCAGCCGGTGCAGGTTGGTGTCGTCCAGCGCCGCCTCGACCTCGTCCATCACGTAGAACGGCGAGGGCCGGGCGCGGAAGATGGCGACGAGCATGGCGACGGCCGCGAGGGACTTCTCGCCACCGGACAGCAGCGACAGCCGCTTGACCTTCTTGCCCGGCGGGCGGGCCTCGATCTCGATGCCCGTCGTGAGCATGTCGTCGGGGTCGGTCAGCACGAGCCTGCCGTCGCCGCCGGGGAACAGCGTCGCGAACACCACCAGGAACTCGCGGGCCACGTCCTCGTACGCCGCGGTGAAGACCTCGAGGATCTTGTCGTCGACGTCCTTGACCACGGTCAGCAGGTCGCGGCGGGTGGCCTTGATGTCCTCCAGCTGGTTGGACAGGAACTTGTAGCGCTCCTCCAGCGCGGCGAACTCCTCCAGCGCCAGCGGGTTGACCTTGCCCAGCAGCGACAGGTCCCGTTCGGCGCGCTTGGCGCGGCGGGACTGCGTGTCGCGGTCGTACGGCATCGGCTGCGGCGGGGTGACCAGCTCACCGCGTTCCTTCGCCGCCTCGTACTCGGCGATCTCCGGCGCGGTCGGCGGGATCATCATGTCCGGGCCGTACTCGTTGACCAGGTCTTCCAGGCCGATGCCGAAGTCGTCGGCGATCTTCGTCTCCAGCTGCTCGATGCGCATCCGCTGCTCCGCGCGCAGCACCTCGTCGCGGTGCACGGCGTCGGTCAGCTTCTCCAACTCGCCGGACATCTCCCGCACGACGCCGCGCACCTGGGTGAACAGCGCCTCGTGCTTGGCCCGCCGCTCCTGGGCGACGTCGCGCTCGTGCACGGCCCGGCGCAGCGACTCCTCGATGCGCTCCAGCGCCAGTTCGCCGCCGCGCACGACGGCTTTCGCGACCACGGCACCGTGCGCTCGGGCCGCGTGGGCTCGCTGCGCGCGTTCCCGTGCCTCGCGTTCGGCGCGGGCGGCCCGGCGCAGCGCGTCGGCCTTGCCCTGCACGGCGCGGGCGCGTTCCTCGGCGGTGCGCAGCGCGAGCCGCGCGTCCATCTCGGTCTGCCGGGCGCTCGCCAGCTCGGCGGCGGCCTCGTCGCGCTGCGCGGTGTCGGGCTCGTCGTCGAGGGTCTGCTCCTCCTGGGCGATGAGCAGGCGTTCTTCCAGCTCTTCGAGCTGGCCGAGGGCTTCCTCGCGGGCCAGTTCGACCTTGGCGCGCTGGGTGCGGACCCGTTCGACCTCGGCTTCCGCGGAGCGCACGGCCTGCGCGAGCCGGTTGAGCCGCTCGGACGACCGGGCCCGGCGGACCTTGGCCTCGTTCAGCTCCTCCTTGATCGCGGCCACTTCGGCGCGACGGGCCTGCTGCTCGGCGCGCGCGCCGTCGAGCGCGGCGGCGGAGCCCTCCAGCGAGTGCTCGGCGACCGCCAGCTTCTCCTCGGCCTCGTCGACCGCGGCCTGCACCTCGATGACGCTCTGGCTGCGGCCGGAGCCGCCGATCGCCCAGTCCTCGCCGAACAGGTCGCCTTCTCGGGTCACCGCGCGCACGTCCGGCGCGGTGCGCACGAGGTCGCGGGCGGCGTCCAGGCCGTCCACGACGGCCACGCGGTCCAGTGCGCGGTGCAGCGCGGGCAGCAACCCGTCCGGCGCGCGCACCAGTTCCACGGCCCACTGCGCGCCGTGCGGCAGAGCGGGCCACGAGCGGGTGTCGACGGTGGACCTCGCACCGCCGACCAGCACGCCCGCCCGGCCGGAGTCGTGCTCCTTCAACAGCTTCAGCGCTTCCAGCGCGTCGTGCCCACCGGCGACGGCGACCGCGTCCGCGATCGGCCCCAGCGCGGCGGCCAGCGCCACCTCGGCGCCCGGCGACACGGTCAGCAGCGCGGCCACGGACCCCAGCAGGCCCGGCAGCCGCGACCCGGCGGCGAGCAGCGCGCCCGCGCCGTCCTTGCGGGTCAGCCCGAGCGACAGGGCGTCCACGCGGGCCCGCCACGACGCGATGTCGCGCTCGGCGGTGCGCTCGGCCTTGACCAGCTCCTCGACCCGGTTCTTGGCCGCCTCGTTGGCCTCCACGGCGTGCCGGTGGCGTTCGTCGAGCCCGAGGTCGCCCTCGTCCTCGGTGCCGGTGGTGGCCTCCTGCTCGGCCTGTTCGAGCTGCACGACCTCGGACCGCTGAACGGCCTCGCCGAGCGCGACCGACATGCGCTCGATCTCCTCGGACGTGGCGTTCGTCTTGCTGCGCAGCGCCTCCACCTGGCCGGACAGCCGGGCCAGGCCTTCACGGCGGTCGGCGATGGCCCGCACGGCGGCGAGGTGCGCCTTCTCCGCGGCGGACACCATGCGTTCCAGCTCGCTGCGGATCTCCAACGCCTCGGCCAGCCCGATCCGGGCCTCCGTGACGCCTTCCTGGAGTTCCGCCTCCATCTCGGCGGTCTGCTCAGCCTCGGCGTCCAGCTCGTCGGGGTCGCGGCCACCACGAGGGGCCTCGACCGACGCTGACAGGTGCCGGGCGCGTTCCGACGCGAGGCGCACGGTGCCGCGGAGGCGTTCCTCCAACGCGGACAGCCGGTACCAGGTGTCCTGGGCGCGGGACAGCTTCGGCGCGTCCGCGGCGACCAGTTCCTCCAGCTCGTTCTGCTGGACGGTCGCGACCTGCAAGGCCGCCTCGACCTCGGCGCGGCGGGCGCGGGCCGTGGCCTCGTCCTGCTCCTCCCGGGCGAGCTGGGACCGCTGGGTCACCAGGTCGTCGGCGAGCAGGCGCATCCGGGCGTCGCGCAGCTCCGACTGCACGGTCTGGGCGCGGCGGGCGATCTCGGCCTGCTTGCCCAACGGCTTGAGCTGGCGGCGGAGCTCGGCGGTGAGGTCGGTGAGGCGCGTCAGGTTGGCCTGCATCGCCTCCAGCTTCCGCAGCGCCTTCTCCTTGCGCTTGCGGTGCTTGAGGACGCCCGCGGCCTCCTCGATGAAGGCGCGGCGCTCCTCGGGCTTGGACTCCAGGATCGCGGCGAGCTGGCCCTGGCCGACGATGACGTGCATCTCGCGGCCGATACCGGAGTCCGACAGCAGCTCCTGCACGTCCATCAGGCGGCACGAGCTGCCGTTGATCTCGTACTCGGTCGCGCCCTCGCGGAACATCCGCCGGGTGATCGACACCTCGGAGTAGTCGATGGGCAGCGCGCCGTCGGCGTTGTCGATCGTCAGCGTCACCTCGGCGCGGCCCAGGGGCGCGCGGCCGGACGTGCCGGCGAAGATGACGTCCTCCATCTTGCCGCCGCGCAGGTCCTTCGCGCCCTGGGTGCCCATGACCCACTTCAGGGCGTCCAGGACGTTCGACTTGCCGGATCCGTTCGGACCGACGACGCAGGTGATACCGGGTTCGAAGCGCAGCGTCGTGGCCGAGGCGAAGGACTTGAAACCCTTCAGCGTCAGGCTCTTCAGGTGCACGTCTGGTCGGCCTTCCCGCGTCCTGGATCGGAACTTATCCGGTGGAGACTACCGGGGGGCGCGCGGCGGACGTGGGAGGCGTGGCCCCTGACCAGCGGATCGATGATCAGGCGGGCGGTCTCAAGGTCACCAGCACCTG
>DATMCA010001130.1:0-3693 GCA_035559015.1 Umezawaea sp.
ACCAGGGCACGATGGCGGCAGAACGCCGCGGCTTTGCGACAGCGACCCGAGCCGCGCTGTAGGCGAGGAGAAGGTTCGGCGACGGAAGGCCGGGACTCGGCCGACAGCGACCATGAGTCGCTTCCAGGGCCTGCCTGCAAAGCCGGAGGGCCAGGCTCGCCATGTCGATCTGGGGCGGCAGGGGCTCGATGGTGTCCCACGGCTCGTCGGTCAGCTCATGCCGTCGCACCGCACGCCTACGTCGACGACAGGTCTTGGCGAGGAGGGAGCTGGAGCCGGCCTGCCGACGGGGTTTGGCCTGCAACCAGGACATGCGCTGAGCCAGCGGCTGCCGCAATGGTCGCCACAGCTAGGCAACGGTCGCCACAGCCGGACGACAGGTGGGCGACGGTCGACATAGCCGGACGACGGTCACCACAGCCGGACGACAGTCGCCACAGGTGGGCGACGGTCGACATAGCTGCCTGTCGAGGTGCGCCCGGCGGTGGCCTCTTGCCGGGCCGGCGCCTACCCGGCTGCCAGGTGGGCGCCGGTCTTGGCCGACCGCGTGCGCCCTGTCCGTTGCTCTGTCCGTTGCTCTGTCCGCTGCCGTGCCCGTCTGCTCGGCGGGCGGTGGCGCCGGCCGGACCACCCGGCCTCCCCCGCGCCCCCTCACGTCGTCTTGCGGACCAGCCCGGTGAACCCCGCGACGAACAGCGTGGCGAACGCCCAGGCGAGGGCCTGGAGGAGCCAGGTGGTGATGACGACGAACTGGCCCAGGCCGGTGGTGGTGAGGATCTGGCAGCGTTGCTGGGTGTCGGGCTTCACCAGGGGTGTGGCGGCGTTCAGGGCCAGGCCGATCTGTTCGACCGTCGAGCACGGGCCGGTGGTGGCGCGGGTGAGGCCGGACGGGCCCGCTACGACGACCACCAGGAGGATCGCGGTGGTCAGGGTGGCGGCCAGCCAGAGCAGGGCGATCGCCGGGCGGTAGCCGTAGCCGACGGTGGCGCCGGTGACGCGGTGCCAGAGCCTGCCCCAGCGGGTGAGCCTGCCCCGGCGGAGCAGGTCCCGCTGCTGGGCCACGCGGATGCGGCGGACGTCGCGTTCGTTGCCCGCCGACTGGTGGGCGGCGGCGAGTTGGAGGTAGGGCTGGCTGGCGTAGCGCAGGGTGCGGTTGGCGAGCAGGTCCAGCCAGTCGTCCAGGGTCGAGTCGCGCGGGACGCCGACGTAGGTCAGGCCGTCCAGCGACACCTGGCCGTCGGCGAAGTCCGGTGCCAGCAGGATCTCCATGCCGATCCGGACGTGCTTGAGGTCCAGGGCGATCGGGCCGGTCACCCGGCCTTTCAGTACGAGTTGGCCGCCGATGCGTGATCCGCGGATGCGCACGGTCCGGTGCAGGGGCGCGGTGCTGGTGGCTTGGAAGCCGCCGTCCAGGAAGACGTTCTGGTCGACCTGGAGGTCGACGGCGAGCAGGGGGCTCTCGTCGTGGCGGAGGACGGCGCCGCCGCAGCGCAGGTTGCCGCCGATCCGGGCGCCGTCGAGGCGGACGGCGCCGTCGGCGCGCAGGTCGGTCAGGAAGACCTCGCCGCCCGCGCGGAGCCTGGGCGCGTGCAGGGCGTAACGGGCGCCACGCAGGTGGGCGCCTCGGAGGCTCAGGTGGCCGCCTACGTGGGCCTCCGCGAGGTCCAACGCCCAGTCGTCCTCACCGCCGTCCAGCCGCGCCTTCTGCAGCAGCAGGTAGTGGTCCAGACGGAGCCAGGCCGCGCTGACGGCGGGCGCCACCAGGCCGCTGAGGTCCACAGAGGACAGAGCGGCGCGGTCGAGCCGGACCGGGTTGTCGGTGCGGCAGTCGAGCAGCACGATCGGGCGCTTCGACTGGATGTCGGCCAGGTCGAGGACGCCCTCGACACGCGCGTCGCGCAGTCGAATACCGCGCGGGTCGAGGCGGTCCGCGATGAGCAGTTCACGGATCGACGACGCGGCGATCGCGGCGCCTTTCAGGTCGACGAACTCGCCGTCGATGAGCCGTTGTTCAACCCCCATGCGACAAACCTATCGTCCCGCTGTCGAAATAGGACCGTGATTGAGCCGTGGGAGCGCGGCCGCCAATGCCCCGGAAATGCGAAAAAGCACGGCGGCCAGGCCGCCGTGCTTTACGCACGAGTTAAACAGGAAAGTCAGGCGCCCGCGGCCGAGCGGAGGGCGTCCGCGCGGTCGGTGTGCTCCCACGGCAGGTCGATGTCCGTGCGGCCGAAGTGGCCGTACGCGGCGGTCGGCGCGTAGATCGGGCGCAGCAGGTCGAGGTCGCGGATGATCGCGGCGGGCCGCAGGTCGAAGACCTCGGCGATGGCCTGCTGGATCTTCAGCGGGTCGACCGTCTCGGTGCCGAATGTTTCGACGAACAGCCCGACAGGGGAAGCCTTGCCGATCGCGTACGCGACCTGCACCTCGATGCGCGTCGCCAGGCCCGCGGCCACCGCGTTCTTGGCCACCCAGCGCATGGCGTACGCCGCCGAACGGTCCACCTTGGACGGATCCTTGCCGGAGAACGCGCCACCACCGTGCCGCGCCATGCCGCCGTAGGTGTCGACGATGATCTTGCGGCCGGTGAGGCCCGCGTCACCCATGGGGCCACCGATGACGAAGCGGCCGGTGGGGTTCACCAACAGCCGCACGTTCGAGGTGTCCAGGCCCAGGTCGGCGATCTCCGGCGCGACCACGTGCTCGCGGACGTCGACGCCGAGCAGCTTCTCCAGGTCGATGCCGTCCGCGTGCTGCGTCGACACCACCACCGTGTCCAGCCGCACGGGCTGGTCACCGGCGTACTCGATGGTGACCTGCGTCTTGCCGTCCGGCCGCAGGTACGGGACCGACCCGTCCTTGCGGACCGCGGTCAACCGGCGCGACAGGCGGTGCGCCAGCGCGATGGGCAGCGGCATCAGCTCGGGCGTGTCGGTGCACGCGTACCCGAACATCAGGCCCTGGTCACCGGCGCCCTGGCGGTCGATCTCGTCCGCGGAGTCGGAAACCCGCTCCTCGTAGGCGGTGTCGACGCCCTGCGCGATGTCCGGCGACTGCGACCCGATCGCCACGTTCACGCCGCACGAGTGCCCGTCGAAGCCCTTGGCCGACGAGTCGTAGCCGATCTCCAGGATCTTCTCCCGCACGATGGACGGGATGTCCGCGTACGCCTCGGTCGTCACCTCGCCCGCGACGTGGACCTGGCCCGTCGTCACCAGCGTCTCCACGGCGACGCGGGAGCGCGGGTCCTTGCTCAGCAGTGCGTCCAGGATCGAGTCGCTGATCGCGTCGCAGATCTTGTCCGGATGTCCCTCGGTGACGGACTCACTGGTGAACAGCCTGCTGGCGTGCTGGCTCACGGCGCTACCTCAAACCTTCGATATCTGCGCTGGGACGGTGTCAAGCTTAACGAGCGTTCGCGTACGACCGTGTCAAGGTTCGAGGAGAACTCGGACCGCGTCCCACAGAACGGCACTGAGTTGCGCCTTCGAGCCGTGTGGGATAGGGGTTTCGGCTCCGGCGGCCGACAGCAGCCAGCCCGCGTTGTCCTCGACCTCGAACGCCTTGCCGTCGCCGACCGCGTTCACGACCAGCAGGTCGCAGCCCTTGCGCTTGAGCTTCGCGCGGCCGTAGTCGAGGACGGCCGTGCCCTCGTCGCCGGTCTCGGCGGCGAAACCCACCACGACCTGGCCG
>DATMCA010001131.1:0-4950 GCA_035559015.1 Umezawaea sp.
CCGACGACGACTTCTTCGACCTCGGCGGGGACAGCCTGCGGGCGGTCCGGCTCGTCGCGCGGCTGCGTTCCAAGCGCGGGCTGCACGTCGACGTCGCCGACTTCTATGAGCGGACGACTCCCAGGGAACTGGTAGCCCTCATCGAGAGCGGAGAGTCCACCCTCGACGGGTGACCGCCCTCTTCGTCCGATCCGGACCGATGAACGGCTGAGCGGCGGCACGCCGCGTGGAGCCGTTGTCGTCGCTCGTCCTCGTTCCTTGGAGAGCAAGGAGAACACCAGATGATCGAACCACCTCCGATCCTGCTCGCACGGCGCTCCGAACTCGTCCTGCCACCCGTGGTCCGACCGCGCACCGATACCGAAGCACGGCTTGCGGTGTTCTTCGCCGCGGCCCTGGAACTGGACGAAGTCGGTGTGGAGGACAGCTTCTTCGAGCTGGGAGGTGACTCCTTGCGCGCGTCGCGACTCCTGGAGCGCTTGCGCGGTTCAGGTCACGAGCTCACCGCGCGCCAGTTGCTCGGCAATCCGACCGTGGCGCGGCTCGGTCTCCTGCTGGACGGAAGTTCCCCGGCGCACGAGGCCGCCGTCGACATCGGTCGGCCGTCCACCGAGGAGGGGGCCGACACGCGGTGGGACGACGTGCCGCTGTCCGTCCAGCAACAGGCCATCTGGTTCGTGGAACTGCTCGCACCCGGCGCGGTCGGGTACAACGCGCTCGCGCGGGTCACGCTCGACGGCGTCCTGGACGTGCCCAGGTTGCGCTCGGCGCTCTCCGCGGTGATCGCCCGCCACCCCGCTCTGCGCACCCGGTTCCCGGAGAACGACGACGGTGTCCCCGTGCAGCGGATGTCGGCCGAGGTCGAACCGGAGCTGGACGTGGTCACCGCGCTCGGCCCGATCGCCGATCTGGTTCGCCGGGTGGGAGCTCACGGGTTCGACCTCGCGCACGGACCTCCGGTGCGCTGGACCCTGGTCCGACTCGCGCCCGAACGGCACGTCCTGCTTCAGGTCGAACACCACTTCGCTCACGACGGGTGGTCGATGTGGGTGCTGTTGCAGGACATCGCGTCAGCTTACCGGCAACTCGGCTCCGGGCCGCGGATCGACCTCGGCGCCGATGGCACCAGCTACGCCGCCTACTGCCGCTGGCAGCGCGACTGGCTCCTCGGCCGACAGGCGAAGCGCCAGGTCGCGCACTGGATCCGGGAGGTCGGTCCGCTCGGGGAACCACTGCGGTGGCCCGCGGAGAACGGTCGCAGGCCACCTCGGTTTACCCAGCGGGGCGAGACCGCTGCGGTGACGCTCGACGACGCCGTCCGAACTCGGCTGCACCGGTACGCGGGCTCCATCGACGCCACGCCGTTCGCCGTGCTGATGGCCTGCTACGTCGTGCTGATCGGTCAGGAGTGCGGAACGGCGGCACCGGTCCTGGGCAGCATGTTGCGCAATCGGCGGCTGCCGGGTGTGGACCGCACCGTGGGGATGTTCGTGAACACCGTGGCACTGGCGTTCCCGGGCTGGGAGGACCAGGACGTGGCGCGTCTGGCTAGGGAGATCACGGCCAGGCTCGCGGACGCCCTCGACCACCAGGAGATCCCGTTTCCGCTGGTGGCCAAGGAGTTGGGCGTATCGCGGGACCTCTCGCGCAACCCGGTGTTCCAGACCTGCTTCTCCATGAACGACTGGCCCGATCCGAGGCTGGACTTCGGCGACGGGATCTCGACGGAGGTCGATTTCCCCGGCAACGGTGGCGCCAAGTTCGACTTGGACGTCGTCGTGGTCCCCACCGCGGACTCCACCGCGTTGCTCTGGCGGTACAGCACCCCGTTGTTCGACGACGCGGAGGTGACGCGCCTGGCAGACCGCTACCTGCGGTTGCTCGACCACACCGTGCTCGGCGACTGAGAGGAAACCCTTGTCCGTCACCTCGACCACACCGCCGCTCATCCGCAACGAGGTGTTCCTCGGACCGGACCGCGTGCCCTACTTCAGCGGGTACGACTGCCTCGCCGCACTCGCGACCACCCTGCTGACCGAACTGGCGAACCACTCGTCGATCCTGTTCGTGGTCGACAGCGGGGCTCGCGCACACGCGACCGAACTGCTCGCCCAACTCGTCGACGGTCCCCCGGTCGTCGTGCTGGTCGTCGAGACCCACGAGCGGGACAAGACGCTGGTGGCCGTGCACCACCTCCTCGAACAGGCCGTCGCGGCGCGGGTGGACCGGGCGTCCGTCGTGGTGGCCATGGGGGGAGGGGTGCTGGGGAACCTCGCGGGAATGGTCGCCGCGCTGCTCTACCGCGGTCTTCCCCTTGTGCACCTGCCGACGACTCCGATCGCGGCTTTCGACTCGGTGCTCTCGGCGAAGCAGGCGGTCAACCTCGGCAGCGGGAAGAACCTGTGCGGTCTGTACCTGGTTCCCACGGTGATCGCCTGCGACCTGAGGTGGTTGCGCACCGTGCCCCGTGAACAGATGCTGACCGGGTACGCCGAAATGGCCAAGAACGTCCTGGCCGTCCTGCCCGATGACGCCGACCGGTTCATCGGAGCCGTCGGCCTGCACGACACCGACCTCGGTGCGGCGCTGACCACGATGATGGACCTGGGCTTCCGGGCGAAGGCGCCGTTCCTGGCGGGTGACGCCAGGGAGAAGCGGCACGCCCTCGTCTTCGAGTACGGCCACACCGTCGGCCACGCGCTGGAGTTCGCCTCCGCGGGCGCCCTTTCCCACGGCGAGGCGATCGCGTGGGGCATGCTCGCCGCCGCCGAGGTCGCCTCCTCGATGTACGCGTTGCCCGTCGCCGCGGTCGAACAGCACCACCTGCTGCTCTCCGCTCTCGCGCTCGACCGCCGGAAGTTGGCCGCCGTAGACCCCGCCGAAGTCAAGGGGTTGCTCGACACCGACAACAAACGCGGCTACCTGCCGACCACCACCGACTTCGTTCCGATGGTCCTCTTGGAACGCCTGGGCGAACCGGTGATACACGAGGACAGGCCGTTGGTGGGCGTACCGAAGGAATTGGTGCACCGCAGCGTGGACAGCCTTTTCGCCACTCGACGCACCGTCGGTCACGGTGGTGCCGATCTCGGGGGTCCGACATGAGCTTGGTGAACGTGCACAACGAGTGGGACCCGCTGGAGGAGGTCATCGTGGGCACCATGCGCGGTGCCCGCATCCCGGTGGCGGACAAGGGCCTGTTCGCGGTGGACTACACCGTCTACGGATCAGCGGACCGCATCCCGTCGGGGCCGTACCCGCCGGAGATCGTCGACCGCACCGAGGAGGAGCTCGACGCGTTGGCCGAGGCGCTGACCGATCTGGGCGTGGTCGTCCGGCGCCCCGGACACCGCGACCACGCCGCCGAGATCGCCACCCCGGACTGGCGGACCGACAGCTCCTACGACTACTGCCCGCGCGACGGTCTGCTCACCGTCGGGCAGACCGTCGTGGAGACCCCCATGGTGCTCCGCTCCCGGTTCCTGGAGCCCTTCGCCTACAAGGACCTCTTCCTGGAGTACTTCGAGAGCGGGGCGCGCTGGATCTCCGCTCCGAAGCCGCGGCTTTCGGACGACATGTACGACGAGACCGCCCCGATGGGGCAGAGGCTGCGCAACCTGGAACCCGCCTTCGACGCCGCGAACGTCCTCCGGTTCGGCACCGACCTGCTCTACCTGGTCTCCGACAGCGGCAACGAACTGGGCTGGCGGTGGCTCCAGTCGACGCTGGGCGACGCCTACACGGTTCACCCGTGCCGCGGCATGTACGTCTCCACTCACGTCGACTCCACGCTCGTAGCCCTGAAGCCGGGACTCCTGCTGACGAACCCGGCGCGGGTGAACGACGACAACACACCCGACTTCCTCAAGGGCTGGGACCGTCTCGTCTGCCCGGAGTTGGCGGACATGGGGTACGTCGGTGAGCATCCCAACTCCTCCGTCTGGATCGGGATGAACCTGTTCGTGGTCCGGCCCGGACTGGTCATCGCGGACCGGCGGCAACCAGATCTCATCAGGGCGCTCGAACGACACGGGATCGACGTGCTCGCCCTGCAACTGACGCATTCGCGGACGCTGGGCGGCGGTTTCCACTGCGTCACGCTCGACGTGCGCAGGACCGGTTCCCTGGAAACCTACAGCTGAGGAAGGCGCGATGTCGGAGCAGGACGTGCGGTACGCGGTTGTCCGCAATCAAGAGGACCAGTACTCGATCTGGCGGGTCGGCAGGCCCGCTCCCGACGGTTGGCGGGAAGTCGGTGTTACCGGATCGCGCCAGGAGTGCCTGGCCCACATCGACGAGGTGTGGTCGGATCTGCGCCCGCTGAGCCTGCGCCTGGCTCGCTGAGCACGAAGAGGAGGATGTCTCCGTGGTGCGACAAAAGCTCATCCACCGCTGCGTGGACGAGGCGGCCGAGGTGGACCCGAGCGCGGTCGCGGTCACAGCCGGGAAGACCGCGCTCAGCTACGGCGACGCCTTGGTCCGGGCCACCGTCCTGGCCCGGAGGCTGCGAGCGCGAGGTGTCGCGGTGGGGTCCAGGGTTGCCGTCGCGGTGCCCCGGTCGATCGACTTCGTGGTGGCCGCCCTGGCGGTGCTCAAGGCGGGTGCGGCCTACGTGCCGATCGATCCGGACTACCCGCCGCGTCGGCAGGAGTTCATGCTCGCCGACTCCGACGCGGAACTCGTTATCGTCGCGGGCGGGCAGAACGTCGGAGGGATTCCGTCGGTGGACATGCTCGCTGAGGCCGATCACGAAGAGTCCACAGTGGACATATTGGACGCCGGTGTCCGACCCGACGACCTCGCCTACATCATCTACACGTCCGGCTCGACCGGCACGCCCAAGGGTGTCTGCGTCACGCACGCCGGGGTCGTGGACCTGATCGAGTCGGACCCGAGGCTGGCGGTCGGGCGCGGGGAGGTCGTGGCCCACCTGGCCCCGACCGCGTTCGA
>DATMCA010001132.1:0-5003 GCA_035559015.1 Umezawaea sp.
GTTCCCCGACGTAGGCGGCGTCGCCGACCACGTGCACGATCCGGTCGGGGTAGCGGGCGGCGATGAGCTCGGCCAACTGTCGGGCGTGGGCGATCTTTCCGGTGTGCCGGGGTCGCCACAGCCGGGCCAGCACCGGCAGGCACGCTGTTAGCCGCCGTTCCTGATGACCATGGGCTGGCGGGTTCGCGTCGTTGGTCGTGAGCGATGGCGGGGACCGGTCCGGGGTGGGTCGTGTCGTTGGTGTGCGACGACAACGTGACGATGAGCGGCGTCCGGTAGGAGGTGGGCCCTCCCGGTCGTCTTTTGCAGGGGCCGCCGGGAGGGCCACCCGAGGCGCGCGGAGGCGCCGTGGTCACGGTAGGCAAGGACGTGTCGCAGGTCGAGCGGCGGCTGGCGGCGGGGTTGTTGGTGTGCCCGCGATGCGGGGGCCGGCTCGGGCCGTGGGGGCATGCCCAAACGCGCAGGCTGCGCGGCTCGGCCGGCCCGACACGTCCGCGGCGGACGCGGTGCGGGGGCTGCGGGAGCACTCACGTGTTGTTGCCGGTCAACGCCCTGCTCCGGCGGGCGGACGAGGCGGTGGTGATCGGCGCGGGGGTGGTGCTGGCTGCGGCGGGTTGGGGACATCGACGGATCGCGGCGCGGGTGGGTCGCCCGGCGGGCACGGTGCGGGGCTGGGTGCGCCGGATGCGGGAGCGGGCTGAGGTGCTGCGGCTGGGGTTCACCGAGTTGCTGGTCGCGGTGGACCCGGACCCGGTGGTGCCCGATCCGGGTGGGTCGGCGCTGACAGAGGCGGTTGCCGTGATCGCAGCCGCGGCCGCCGCGACGGTGCGGCGGTGGGGCGCGGCGGTGAGCGGGTTGTCGGCGTGGGAACTGGCCGCCGCGGTCACCTCGGGAGGGTTGCTGACCCCGACCGGCCTGGTGGTGTCGATCAACACGAGCTGTCCCTGGTGAGGTGATCACCGGGCCGGAACCCTCACGCGGACGATCTTCAACCGTGGGCAGGGAGGCAGTAGGTGACCCAGATCGACGACGACACCCGGCGACGGGCCGAGCGGGCCCGCCGGGTCGGGCTATTCCGTTACGAGCTGATCCAGGAGGTGATCGACCCGGCGCTGTCGACCCGGGCGCGGGGGCGGTTGGTGCGGGCGCTGGCCGAGCGCGAACACACCGGCCCGTTCGGGGTGCCGGTCCGGGTCTCGCGCCACACCATCGACCGCTGGGCCCGGGACTGGCGCAGCGGCGGGTTCGAGGCGCTGGTGCCGCGCCCGGCCCGAGTCACCCCCCGCACCCCGGCCGAGGTGCTGGAGCTGGCGACGGCGTTGAAACGGGAGAACCCGGCCCGCACCGCCGCGCAGGTCGCCCGGATCCTGCGCGCCCAGTCTGGGTGGGCGCCCTCGGAACGAACCCTGCAACGCCACTTCGAGCGGCTGGCCCTGCAGCACGGCCTCGCCGGTGACGACGGCCGCGACGGTGCGGCGGCGCCGGCGGTGTTCGGCCGGTTCGAGGCCGATCGGTGCAACGAGCTGTGGGTCGGTGACGCCCTGCACGGGCCGGTGCTGGCCGGGCGCAAGACCTATCTTTTCGCCTTTCTCGACGACCGGTCCCGGGCGGTGATGGCCGGCAGGTTCGGCTTCCACGAGGACACCGTGCGGCTGGCGGTAGCGCTGCGCCCGGCGCTGGCCGCCCGCGGCGTCCCCGGCTCCATCTACGTGGACAACGGATCATCGTTTGTGGACTCGTGGTTGCTGCGGGCGTGCGCGAGCCTGGGCATCAAGCTGGTGCACTCCACACCCGGCCGCCCCCAGGGCCGCGGCAAGATCGAACGGTTTTTCCGCAGCGTGCGCGAGCAGTTCCTGGTCGAGCTCACCGAGGACCGCCTCGCCCAGGTCAGCGACCTGGCCGAGCTGAACCGGCTGTTCACCGCATGGGTGGAAACGGTCTACCACCCGACGATCCACTCCGAGACCGGGGCGGCGCCGCTGCGCCGCTGGCGCGAAGGGGTGCCCGATCCGCTGCCCCGCCCCAGCCCGGCGCAGCTGCGCGAGGCGTTCTTATGGAGCGAGTACCGCACGGTCACCAAGACCGCGACGGTGTCGCTGCACGCCAACCTCTACCAGGTCGACGAGCTGCTCGTCGGGCGCAAGGTGGAGCTGGTCTTCGACCCCTTCGACCTGACCGAGATCGAGGTCCGGTACGGCGGGCGCAGCTTCGGCGCCGCGGTCGCGTTCACCATCGGCCGCCACGCCCACCCCAAGGCCCGACCCGAACAACCCGCCCTCGCCGCGGCGCCGACCGGGATCGACTACCTGCACCTGATCGACACCGCGCACACCGAGGCGCTGCAACTCCGCATCAACTACGCCGCGCTCACCGACCAGCTCCCCGGACAGCTCGACCTGCTCACCGACGCCCCGGCCAACGGCACTGTCGGTGGCGCTGTCGGTGGCGCTGTCGGCGAGGACGGACACGGACACCGGGACGGGGTGTCGGCGTGATCGACCGGCTGCAGGGATTCTTCGGGCTCAGCCGCACCCCCTTCGGCCGCGATCTGGCGCCGGGGATGCTGCACCGCCACGCCAGCCATGGCGAAGCCGTGGCCCGCATCGGCTGGTGCGTCACCGAGCGCCGGATCGGGGTCATCACCGGCGAGGTCGGCGCCGGGAAGACCGTCGCGATCCGCGCCGCGCTGTCCGGGCTGGACCCGACCCGGCACACCATCATCTATCTCCCCAACCCCACCATCGGGGTCCGCGGCATCCACCACCAGATCGTCGCCGCGCTGGGCGGGCAACCCCTGGTCCATCACGCCACCCTGGTCCCGCAAGCCGCCGGCGCCCTGGCCATCGAGCAGGCCGAGCGGGGCAGGACACCCGTCGTGGTGATCGATGAGGCGCACCTGTTAGCGCCGATTTTCGCGCAGCGATTCAGCCCCCAAGTCGCCGGTTCGCGTCGGAGGCGTCAGGCGTACTCGTAGCGCAGGGTGCGGCCGTCGAGCCAGGGGGTGGTGAGGGTCTGGGGCAGGTCGGCCTGGCGCAGGACGGGTGAGTAGGTGCGTCGGTCGAGGCGCACGACGATCTGGTTGCGGCGGGCCAAGACGTGTCCGCCGGTGGTCAGGAATCGGCGTTGCAGGGTGTCGGGGGTGGCGGTGGCGTAGCCGGGCAGGCGCCGGCGCAGGGCGGCGCAGACGGTGTGGGCAAGCACGGAGAGCACGACGTCGAGGTCGACGTTGAGGGGGACGGCGCCGGCGAGGGCGTCCAGGCCGAAGGAGCGGATGGCTTCGGCGAGGCGTTGTTCGATGTTCATGCGCCGGGCGTAGGTCTCGATGACCTGTTTGGCGGGCAGGGCGTCGCGGTTGCTGATCAGCAGGGTGGGTTCGTCGTGGCCCAGTCCGGCGACGGCGAGCTGGCGCAGGGTTGCGGGGTACTTCGACAGTTTGGCGGCGGGGTCGTCGATCACGCGGACGGTGCGGCTCTTGCCGCCGGCGCGGGCCACGGTCATCGAGGTCCAGGCCTTGGCGGGCAACGCGTGCAGGGCGGCGGTGACCTTGGGTGTGCGGGCTCGCAGGGTGATGAACCCGATCCCGCGCTCGGTCAAGGCCCAGAGCTGGTCCTGGGTGGTGACCTTGGAGTCCATGACGAGCAGGTCCGGGTCGTGGCCGGTGACGGTCTTCCAGTGGTCGGCGAAGGCCATCACCTCCCCTGCCTGGTTGGCCTTCGCGAGGTCGGCGTTGGCGTAGAGCAGGGCGTGGCTGTCGGCGTCCTCGGCGAAGAAGGTCAGCACGCTGCGGGTGCGCTGGGACCGTGAGGGCACGTAGTGCTTCTCCAGTGCCGGGTCTTGGCCCCAGTGCATGACGGCGTGGAAGTCGAGGTTGACGACCTCCCCGGCGGCCAGGCCCAGGCGGATAGCGGCCTTGTCCAGCGCGGTGAGGAACGCGGCCTGCCGGGCATGGTCGACCCGGTAGGAGTAGGTGGTCAGCGCGGTCGTCTTGGGCAGCGCGGTCAGGCCGGTGAACAGGGCGGCGGCCGGGTCGCCGGCCACGTCGTGGACGTGGGAGACCCGCCGGGTCGCGGTGAGCTTGAGCGCGAGCAGGGACAGCAGGTAGGAGATCGCGGGGATGTCGCGGGTGCCGGGGTATCCGGCCGCGTCGACGAGGCCGGGCAGGTCCAGGGCGAGCAGGTCCGGCAGGGCGAGCAGCAGCCCGGCCAGCCGGGTCGGGTGGCCGCCGGTGAGCTGGCCGGTGACGTCGGGGTAGTCCTCGTCGGCCAGGGCACGGGCCCGGGGCAGGTCTTCGCGGCGGGGCCCGCCGCGGGCGGTGTCGCGGCGGCGCCAGATCCGCGGCAGCCCGGCCTCGGTGATCACTTCGTTGATCCCGGTGCGGTTCAACGCGACGCCTTCGCGGGCCAGCACCGTGCCGATCTCGTCGATCGAGTGGCCCTGCGCGCGCAGCTCGATGATCCGGGCGCGGGCGGCGTCCTTGCCCGGCGCGGTCTTCGGGCCGGGCCGGGGGTCGGCGAAGAAGTCCCGGGCCCCGCCACGATTGGCCCGGAAGTCGCGCACCGCCGAGTACAGGCCCGTGGTGGTGTAGCCGAAGCGTTGCGCGACCGTGGCGGCGGGCTCGCCGTCCAGCAGGTACGCCCGCAGCGCCTCGTACCGCCGCTGCGGGCCCGGTTCCGGGGTCGCGAAGTACTCCCCACCGGACCGGGCCGGCCCGGCGGCCACCACCGAGGATTGAGGGGTGTTCGCTGACTGGTCGATGCCGGTAGTGAACCCTGTCTCGGCCTGGCGGGCCACCACCGGGACCGGCGTGTCTCACCAGGAGCCGCCGATCGGGTCGAGGACCGTCGATCTACGTGCACGTAGTTCACATACCGGCGGCTTCACTGCGGTCACGCCACCCAGCCCGCGGACCCACCTGAACCGAGACGCCGTCGGGCACTGACTGAACAGTCAGCGAGACGCCCCCAGTGGCTCACTGTGTCGACGCGGCCACCCAACCCCAAACC
>DATMCA010001133.1:0-5262 GCA_035559015.1 Umezawaea sp.
TCGACCCAGTTGGCGGTCTGCTCTTCCCAGTGGTCAACCAGATTCTCGTCCACTGCTCGGACCCTAGTGGGGTGACCGCGATCCTCACCGGGCATTTTGACCGGTGGTCACCCCACCGACCGCTCAGCGGTCGATCACGAGCGCCGCCGCTCCCACGAGACCGGCTTCGCCGCCGAGCCGGGCGGGCTCGACGCGCAGGCCGTCGAGGTACGACAGGCCCGCGTGGGTGGCCAGGGAGCGGCGGATCGGGTCGAACAGCAGGTCGCCAGCCTGGGCCACGCCGCCGCCGACCACGGCCAGGTCGAGGTCGCAGAGCGCGGCGGTCGCGGCGATGGCCAGGCCGACCGCGTACCCGGCGCGTTCGAACGCCGCGAGCGGCACCTCCTCGCCGTGCTGCGCGGCGGCCGCGAGGTGGGCCGCGTCGGCGTGCTTCGGCGCCTGCCAGCCCTGCCGCCGCGCCCAGTCCACCAGGCGCGGTCCACCGGCGACGACCTCCACGCAGCCCCGGCCACCGCAGGAGCAGGCGATGCCGTCCGGTTCCACCACGATGTGCCCGATGTGGCCCGCGTTGCCGGTGCGCCCGCCGAACGGCCGTCCGCCGAACACGAGCCCGCCGCCGACGCCGGTCGACACGACCAGCCCGACCATGAACCGGCTGCCCTGCCCGGCGCCGCGCCAGTGCTCGCCCAGCGCCATGCACACGCCGTCGCCCGCCATCTCGACGCGCACGCCGGGCATCGCGTCGGCGACCCGGTCGCGCAGCGGGAAGCGTTGCCACAGCGGCACGTTGATGGGGCTCGCGGTACCCGCCACGGCGTCCACCGGACCCGCGCAGGCGATGCCGACACCGGACACGATCTCGCCCTGGAGCACCTGCTCCACGGCCGAGGCGATGGCCGTCCAGGTCGCTTCGGCGTCGTCCACCGGCGTGGGCACGCGCACGGTCCGCAGCACCGCGCCGTCGCGGTCGACGAGCCCGGCGGCGATCTTGGTGCCACCCACGTCCAGCGCCAGCACGACATCCGTCACGGTCGGAACTCCTCACAAAGGCCGGTGTGCGGCCACCTTAGGCTCCGACGTGCTTGTCCCCGCCGAACAGGTCACCGCCGACGGTGATCGTCGAGTCGGTGATCCGCACGCCGCCGTGCCCGGCCCGGCGGTCGGCGACGGGCTCGACGGTCGGCACGCCCCGGACCGCGCCCGCCGCGGCGGCGGGCAGCCAGACGGCCTGCGCGGCCTCGAAGGGGTCCGCCAGTTCCGCGAGCAGCCGGAGCGACTCGGGCACCGCCTGGTCCCGCCACACCGGGTGGCCACCCCAGCGGGGCGGGTCGAACGAGGTCAGGCCGTCCACGAGCAGCCCGTGCCCGGTGGGGTCGGCGGGGCGTTCGGGGACGCCGCCGAGCGCCTGCGCCAGGTCGTCGAGCACCGCGCCCTCCAGCCACCGCGGTGAGGTGATGGCGACGCGGAGCTTGAACACCCAGCCCCGGTAGCGCGCCGCGGCGGCGCGGAACAGCGGGGCCGCGGTCGACGCGAACGGGTCGGCGGCCAGGTGGACCGGACCCGAGTAGAGGCCGCCGGAGCGGAACTCCGACGGTGTGGCGAGCCGGTCGTAGTGGTCGGCGATCGAGCCGAGCATGGTCGAGAACTCCGGCGGCACCCACGTGGGCTTCAGCGTCGTGGAGATGGTCAACGGCGGGAGCCGGTCGAGCAGACCCGGCCAGGCCTCGGGCGCGGACCGGAACGGCGGCACGGCGAGGTAGAAGCGGACCCCCGCGTCCAACCGCCGGGGCTGGACGACCCAGCACCGCCGCCGCAGTTCCGCCGCCGCTCCCGGCTCCGGCGTGAACGGGATCGGCTCGGGGGCCACGGGTTCGGCCCGCACGTGCTCCGGCACGTCGAGCAGCGCGGCCAGCCCGTGGTTCGCCGCCTGCTCGACGGCGGCGCGGTCGGGTCGGCGCAGCCTGCCCAGCACGGTCGCGACCGGCCCGTCGGGGCCGACCTCCCAGCGCGCCTCGAACACGCGGCTCGGGTCGCCCGCGCACAGCCTGGCGAGGTACCCGACGTCCTCGGCGCGAGCCCGCTCGTACCGGGCGGCGGTGGCCAGGTCGGCGTACCCGACCAGCAGCGACAGGTCGACGGCCCCGGTGATCCGGACGGCGAAGCCCGCCGTCCACCCGGTCGTCGTCTCGGTGAGGATCACAGCCACTGGACGGCGGACCGGTCCTTCAGCAGGGCCATCGCGCCGTTGTCGTCTCGCACGGTGATCCCGGTGTCGGCGCTGTCGTGCACGACCTGGAACGTCGAGCCGGGTTCGACGGTGCCCAGCGGCTGGTGGTCCTCGGCCGAGAACACCTCCACCCGGCGCAGGACGGTGACCGCCCGCTGGGCCGGGGCGGGCGGCGGAGTCGCGGGCGCGGCGTACGGGGCACCCTCGGACTCGACCTTGATGTCGTAGCCGAACGTCTCCACCAGCGGGATCGACCGGCCGACGACCGCGGCCTCGATGGCGTTGCGCAGGGCGTTGTGCACGGTCTCGCGCATCGCCTTGATCGGCTCCATCTCGATCATCCCGGAGTACGCCGGGTCGCCGCCGAAGAGCGAGCCGATCCAGCGGAACACCACCAGGATCGGGATCTGCCTGCGCCACAGCGTCCAGCCCAGGTAGAGGTCCCTGCCGAACGCGAACACCGAGACGTACGAGTAGTACTTGCCGATCCCGATGTGCAGCAGGTTGCGCACGCCCGGCACCGGCGGTCCGACCCGGATCCGCTTCGGCGCGACGGTCGCCGGGATGTGGTGGTCGACGGTGAGGGACCGGAACACCACGCCGTAGGCGGTGTCGGCGATCTCCGCCTTGCCGTCGAGCAGGAGGTGCCAGTCGCTGAGCACCTCGGTCGTCGGGAGGAACAGGACCAGGGCGATCCAGATCCACGGCAGCAGCAGCGCCAGCAGGCCGAAGAAGCCGCCGACCGCGCCGGACGAGTCGAGCCCCCGGCTGACGGCCGCGGCGCCCACCGACGCGATCAGGCCGAGGCCGCTGAACGCGAAGCCGATCAGGATCGCGCCCAGTGCGGCCCGTTTGAGGATCTGCTTGGCCTGGTCGCCGCTGATGGCGTCGGTGAGCCCGACCTCCACCTCGCCCGAGCGCTGGAACAGGAGCCTGTTGCCGATGTAGGTCTCGTTCTGGCTCACGTCGTCGGGTCCGGGCTGCCCGGCCATGAACGTCACGGCGTCAGGGTCGTCCGAGGGGCGAACGTCGATCAACGCACTTCTGCGGATTGTCCTCAGCGGCTGTACTTGTTGCCGCCGAACAGGTCTCCGTCCACCGAGACCTGGGACGAGCCGGTGATCACGACCCCGCCGGACGGGGTTCGGTCTGCCGAAGCGGTCGGGCGAGCCGCGGCGGGTTGGACGGCGGCGGGTGGGACGGCGGCCTGGCCGACCAGGTGCAGCCAGGCGCGCACCTCGGTCTCCTTCTCCCGCACCTGGACCGGCACGTAGGTGGCCGGGTCGATCCCCGGATGGCCCTCGGTGATCACGTCGTCGTGGAATCCTTCGGACACGAGCACCGCGACCGTCGTCGACTCCGGCGCGGCGGCCAGCGCTTCCCGCAACGGCTGGGCGTCGAGCAGGCGGGCCAGGAGGACCTTGGGCTTGCCGGTGAGGCCGTGGGAGTCCACGCGCAGGTCACCCGCGTGCAGCGCCACCCGGACCCGGACGCGGGTCGCCGGTCCGGCGTAGCGGTTGTGGTGCGCGAGACCGTCCGCGAGGGCGGGCAGCAGGGGGTGGACCAGGCGGCGCTTCGAGCAGCCCTCCGGCGCGGCGACGACCATGCCGTCGCCGGTGTCCTGCCTGGTGCACGCCTCCCAGTCGACGCCGCTCGCCTCGAACGCCTTCCGCAACGCGGTGAAGAGGGCTTCGCGGAAGATCACCGAGGCGGTGCTGTCCCGACCGCCCGACCCCTCGACGTCGACGGAGAGCAGGGCGCGGTGCACGGGTTCCTGGTCGGCCATGATCCGTCTTCCTACACCCCGGCGGCGGTGTGGTTCTCCGCGGAACTGCGGTTCCGGTGCCTCGGCTAGCGCTTCAGCATCCGGGTCAGGCCCGCGGCCACGGTCGTCGCCAGGGTCCAGCCGCTGACGATCAGGCCGGACGCGATCCACTGCGCCGCACCCGGTGTCTGCCAGCGGTTCTTGTTGCCGAAGTCGACGATCGGCACCACCAGGTCGATGGTGAACAGCCAGGGGTTCCACTCCAGGGTGTCGCCGGAGTTGATCACCCTCATCGGCGGGCCGAGCGCGAAGTACGCGCTGCCCAGGATCCAGGACACGACGAGCCAGCCCAGCGCGCGGCCGGGGCGGTAGCCGTAGCCGACCATCCAGCGCTGCAACCAGCTCCACAGCAGCACCAGCGGGCCGACGATCCGGGTGCCCTCCGCCACGGCGATGTACCGCAGCCGCTGCTTCTCCATCAGCACGGTCGACGCGTGCTCGTCGTTGCCGCTGGCCCGCAGCAGGTCGGCCAGCTGGTCGTACGGGCCGGGGCGGTAGCGGTGCCGCATCGCCTGGCGCAGCCAGCGCAGGCGGCGCAGCACGGAGGCGTCGTCGCGCAGGTCGATGGAGTGGCGCAGCGAGTCGTAGCGGAAGTCCTCCAGGTCGATCCGGCCGGTGGCGCTCCAGAAGGCCTCGTTGTCCTCCAGGGAGGTGCATCCCGCGCCGCGCAGGGTGACCTTCCCCTTGGGCGGGCTGACCACCGTCAGCACCAGTTCCGGCACCTGCATGCCCAGCGCGTTGAGGGCGTGGCTGTCGAGCTTGTCGCCCAGCACGGCACCGGCGAAGTTCGCCGTGCGGCCGATCTGGGCGCGCCTGGTGCGGACGCCGCCGTGCGCGACGAACTCCTTGGTGCCCTTGGCGCAGATCAGGTCCCGGCCTACGGTGGCGCCGCCGATGTCCACCGAGGCCTTCTCGCCCGGCTGGTGGCGGTACTTGCCCGGCTGGATCAGCCTGCTGCCGCGCAGGTCCAGGTTCGCTCCGATGTGGACGGCCCGCAGCTCGAACACACCGGCCACGTCCGCTTCGCGGGCGCTGAAGTTGCTGCCCACGCGGCAGCGGTTGGCCAGCACGGTGTCGGCGCGCGGGTTCTCCAACGTCGACCCGTCCAGCACGAGGCTGCCGCGCACGGTCGCGTCCACCATCCGGAACTGGCCCCTCATGACCAGTTCGCGGCCGGTGATGTCGCCGCCGATCTCCGCGCCGTCCAGGT
>DATMCA010001134.1:0-2788 GCA_035559015.1 Umezawaea sp.
CAACAATCCCCTACTGTGAACCGCAGCACACCAAATCCACGCTCACCACCACACTGCGAGGTGCCCATGAGCACTACACGTGTTACTCAAGGAGCTTCCGAGGGCTGGTTCAGGTCGCTCGGTCCGCGCGGCAAGCGGGCCTTCGTGGGCGCGTTTGGCGGGTACGGGCTGGACTCGTACGACTACTGGATCCTGCCGTTGAGCCTGGTGGCGATCACGTCGTTCTTCGGCATCTCCAAGGGGCAGGCGGGGTTGTTGAACACGGCCACGCTGGTGCTCTCGGCGCTCGGCGGGGCGGTTGCCGGGGTGTTGGCGGATCGGATCGGGCGGGTTCGGACGTTGTTGATCACGGTGATCACGTACGCGGTGTTCACGGTCTTGTGCGGGTTCGCGACCAGTTACGAGATGTTGCTGGTGTTCCGCGGCCTGCAAGGGCTGGGGTTTGGTGGGGAGTGGGCGGCTGGGGCGATCCTGGTGGCCGAGTACTCGAAGCCGGAGTACCGCGGGCGGGCCGTGGCGTTCATCCAGAGCGCGTGGGCCGTGGGGTGGGGGCTGGCGGTTCTGGTCTACACGCTGGTGTTCTCGTTCGTGGGTGCGGACATGGCGTGGCGGGTGATGTTCTGGACCGGGGCGCTGCCGGCGGTGTTGATCCTGTACGTCCGGCGCACGGTTCAGGACGCGCCGGGAACCGTTGAGCAGCGGGAGAAGAGCACGCGGAAGTTCACGGCGATCTTCCAGGCCGGACTGGGGCGGACGACGTTCTTCGCGGCACTGCTGGCGACCGGAGTGCAGGGCGGGTACTACACGTTGGCGACGTGGCTCCCGACGTACCTGAAGACCGAGCGCGGGCTGACGGTGATCAACTCGACGGGCTACTACGCGTTCCTGATCTCGGGGGCGTTCATCGGGTACGTGTGCGGCGGGTTCATCACGGACCGGTTGGGGCGCAAGAAGACCTTCGCGCTGTTCGCCATCCTGTCGGCGATCCTGATCATGCTCTACACGCAAATCCCCGTGGGGGCGAACACCGTGGTGCTGTTCCTCGGGTTCCCGTTGGGCTTCTGCGCCTCGGCGATCTTCAGCGGGTTCGGGTCGTTCCTCGCGGAGCTGTACCCGACGGACGTGCGCGGCACCGGGCCGGGCTTCACGTACAACTTCGGGCGGGCGGTCGGGGCGTTGTTCCCGGCAGGGGTCGGGTTCATGGCCGAGAGCATGGGGGTCGGCGGGGCGATGATCTTCGGGGCAGCCGCCTACGGGGTCGCCGTGCTGGCGCTGCTCGGGTTGCCGGAGACGTTGGGGCGGGAGCTGACGTGACACCGGACGAGGTTCGGGCCCGTGCCAACGGGCCCACCTCGGGCCTGGCACCGGGGTTCGCCCAGGCGAACCTGATCGCCGTGCCCGAGGACTGGGCGTACGAGGTGCTGCTGTTCACGCAGCGGAACCCCAAGCCGTGCCCGGTGTTGGACGTGACGGACGCGGGGAGCGGTCGAACGGTCCTGGCGCCGGGGGCCGACCTGCGGACCGCGATCCCCCGCTACCGGGTGTGGCGGGACGGGGAACTGGTCGACGAACCCGCCGACGCGACGCCGTTCTGGCGGGACGACCTGGTGTCGTTCCTCATCGGGTGCAGCTTCACGTTCGAGGGTGCGCTCGTCGCCGCCGGCGTGCCGCTGCGGCACGTCGACCAGGGGCGCAACGTGTCGATGTTCGTGACGAACCGCGAGTGCCGGGCCGCCGGTCGGGTGCACGGGCCGATGGTCGTGTCGCTGCGCTGGATCCCCGCGGACCTGGTGGAGACCGCTCGACGGGTGAGCGCCCTGATGCCCGCGGTGCACGGGGCTCCGGTGCACGTCGGCGATCCGGCGGAACTCGGCATCGCCGACCCGTCCACACCGGACTTCGGCGACGCGGTCGTGCCGGAGGAGGGGGACGTGCCGGTGTTCTGGGCGTGCGGGGTGACGCCGCAGGCAGCTCTGATGGCGTCGAAGCCACCGTTCGCGATCACCCACGCGCCCGGCCACATGTTCGTGACGGACGTTCCGGACTCGACCTACCGGGTGGGCTGACCAGCCCGTTTTGTCCGACCAGGCCTGCGACGTCCCACCTGGTCCGGTGGTACCGAGTGGTCCGAAAGCCCGCCTGAGACGAATAAGGCAAGAAGGTTGCCTAATAGCGATTCCGTGGTCTAGCGTGACCGCCATCACCCGGTCCCTGCCGGGTAACTCACGGAAGACCGCAGACACCAGCCGCCGCAGCCGTGTGTCCCATCCCCTGTTTCGCGGAGGTTCACGTGTTCAACTCAGGCAGGCTCCTGCGCCTGGCCGCGGTCACGACGATGTCGATCGCGCTCGTCTCGACGGCCACCGGCACGGCGGCGATCGCGAAGCCGATGGCCGCGGACGGCGTCAACGCGGCGGCGGTCGACCTGACCGACGCGGCGAAGAAGGAGATCGCGATGAAGCTGGTCTCCAGCGCCGAGAACTCCTCGTTGGACTGGAAGGCGCAGTACAGCTACATCGAGGACATCGACGACGGCCGCGGCTACACGGCGGGCATCATCGGGTTCTGCTCCGGAACGCACGACATGCTCGACCTCGTGACCGAGTACACCAAGCGGTCGCCCAACAACATCCTGAAGAAGTACCTGCCCGCGCTGCGCGACGTGGACGGTTCGGACTCGCACGCCGGACTGGACCCGAACTACACCAAGGACTGGAAGACCGCGGCCAAGGACCAGGTCTTCAAGGACTCGCAGAACTTCGAGCGGGACCGCGTGTACTTCACCCCG
>DATMCA010001135.1:0-3393 GCA_035559015.1 Umezawaea sp.
GCCGGCGCACCACCGGCACAGCACCCCCTGCCATACCTGATCAGGACTCCAAGGACTGATGCCATCCGCACAGCCCACACCCACGCCCTACCGCATCACCACGGACCGCAACCAGCCGATGCACAGGGTCAGGTGGCCGCCCCTAGCCCACCCATCCCAACAACCGGACACCTAGCCCAAAGTCCACCCATTCGGCCAAGCGCCAACGGGCCAGCAGCAGCCAGTCCGCCCACCTGGCCACCACCCACCCCACGAGCACGACGGGCCCCAGCCGAACCGGGCGCGAAACCATGGCCCCAACCAACTCGCAGCCAGACCGGGCCCTAGACCGCAGCCACCACAACAACCCGCAGACAGACCGGGCCCTAAACCGTGGTCGATTTTACTTGGGGGATTTGCCCCTTAAAGTTGCAGATCGGGCAGGGCTTTCGGGCACTGCCTTTTAGCCCGATCAAGGGGCAAATCCAGGGGCCCCAAGTCAAATCGACCACACCACGCTGGTACTGCCAGCCGCAGCCACACCACCGCCGGTACTCGCGGTCGCACCAGCCCCCACCAACGCAAACCGCCCAGCAGACCAAGGTCCACCGGGCGGCAAGCACGAATCAACCCTACTTCTCCCGCGTACTCCTGATCGTGTCCCGATACCACTCAGCGGACCGCTTCAACGTCCTGACCTGAGTGTCGTAATCCACCCGCACGATCCCGAACCTCTTGTCATACCCATAAGCCCACTCGAAGTTGTCCATCAACGACCAGGCGAAGTACCCGCGCACATCCGCCCCCTGCGCCACAGCACTCCCCACCGCGGCGATGTGATCACTGATGTACGACAACCGATCCTCGTCGTCCACCTGCCCCGAGGCATCCGCCACGTCGTCGAACGCTGCACCGTTCTCCGTGATCACCATCGGCAGCCCGGGGTAGTCCTTCGAGATCCGCACCAACAGCTGCGTGAACCCCTCGGGCACGATCTCCCAGTCCATGGCCGTGACCGGCCGGTTCTGCGACACCGCGACCGGCGCGTGCGGCTCCTCGCCACCCTCGAACACGTGCGACGAGTAGTAGTTCACCCCCAGCACGTCGATCGGCGTGGAGATGATCTCCAGGTCGCCGGGCTCGACGGGCAACAGCGCCCCGCGGGCCTCGATGTCCGCCACCACGTCCTCGGGGTACTGCCCCTTCACCAGCGGGTCCAGGTAGATCCGCGTGCCCAACCCGTCGGCCCGCCGAGCGGCGTCCACGTCCTCGGGCCGGTCCGACGCCGGGGAAGCGGTGCCCATGTTCAGCGTGATGCCCAGCTCGATCGGCTCGGCGGCCGCCGCACGAAGTGCCTGCCCCGCAAGGCCGTGACCCAGCAGCAGGTGGTGCACGGCCCGCATGGACGCGCCGAAGTTCTGGATCCCGGGAGCGTGCTTGCCCTGGTCGTAGCCGAGCATCGCCGAGCACCAGGGCTCGTTCAACGTCGTCCACGTCTTCACCCGGTCACCCAGACCGGCGTACACCAGCTCCGCGTACTCGGCGAACCGGTAGGCCGTGTCCCGCTCCGGCCACCCGCCGGCGTCCTCCAGCTCCTGCGGGAGGTCCCAGTGGTACAGCGTCACCCAGGGCTTGACCCCCTTCTCCAACAGCTCGTCCACGAGCCGCGAGTAGAAGTCCAGCCCCTTCAGGTTCACCGCCCCACGACCACCGGGCTGCACACGGGGCCAGGAGATGGAGAACCGGTAGGAGTCGACGCCGAGACCGGCGATCAGCTCGACGTCCTGCGGCATCCGGTGGTAGTGATCGCAGGCGACGTCCCCGTTCTCCTGGCGGATCACCGCTCCCGGCACGCGGCAGAAGGTGTCCCAGATGGACGGTGTGCGCCCGTCCTCGGCGACAGCTCCTTCGATCTGGTAGGCAGAGGTGGCCACTCCCCAGAGGAAGTTCGCCGGCAGTTCGGCGGTCGCTTCGGTGGCACGTTGCCCGACAATCGTCATGTCGCTCCAACTCCTGGATGTCCCGATAGGGAAGGGGTGTTCAGCCAGCAGGCGACGCTGCGGCTGCTGTCGCCGTTGGTGCCCGAGAGCTTTTCGAGGACCGGGATCTCCCGCTCGCACACGTCGAAAGCACTGGGGCACCGCGGGTGGAAGGGACAACCGGACGGCACCGACCGCATGTCCGGCGGCGAGCCGGGGATGCCGGTCAGGGGGCGGCGCGGGCCGTGCAGCGCGGGGAAGGACCCGAGCAGGCCCTTGCTGTACGGGTGGCTGGAGGCGCGGTACATGTCCTCCGAGGCCGCCTGTTCGACGATCCGGCCCGCGTACATGATCGCGATCCGGTCGGAGAACTCCACGAGCAACGAGATGTCGTGGGTGATGAAGAGGACGGAGAAGCCGAGCTCCTCGCGCAGCCGCATCATCTGCTCCAGGATCTGCCGCTGCATCACCACGTCCAGCGCGGTGGTGGGCTCGTCCATGATGATGATCTCGGGGTCCAGCGCCAGCGCCATCGCGATCATCACGCGCTGGCGCATGCCGCCGGAGAGCTGGTGCGGGTAGCTGCCGAGGCGGTCGGCGGAGATGCCGACCAGCCTGAGCAGTTCCGCGCTGCGCTTGGTGCGCTGGGCCCTGGACATCTCGGGGCGGTGCGCCCGGTAGATGTCCTCCAGCTGCGAGGCCACCGTCGAGACCGGGTTGAGCGAGTTCATGGCGCCCTGGAACACGATGGCGATGTCGTTCCAGCGGAACGACCGGAGCTGCTTCGGCGACAGGCCGAGCACGTCCACGGGCTCCGGCTTGTCGCGGCCGTGGTGCAGCACCTCGCCGCCGGTGATGATCCCCGGCGGCGGGAGCAGCCTGGTCATCGCGTAGGCGAGCGTCGACTTGCCGCTGCCGCTCTCCCCCGCGAGGCCGAGCACCTCACCGCGGTTGAGCACCAGGTTGACCGAGCTGACCGCGTGCACCGCGCCCTGGCCCTGCCCGTAGTCGACCGAGAGGTCGCGGATCTCCAACACGGGGGTCACGACCGCCCGCCTTCCTGCCTCAGCACGGGCGTGAAACCGACGCGCATCTTGACCTTGCTGCCACCCGCGGAGGTCCGCAGGCGCGGGTTGACGTACTCGTCGATCCCGAAGTTGATCAGGGCGAGCGCGGTGCCGAGCAGTGCGATGCACAGACCGGCGGGGATGAACCACCACCACGCGCCCTGCGCCAGCGCCTGCGCGTTCTGGGCCCAGAACAGGATCGTGCCCCAGTTCCAGTTCGACACGCTCGCGACGCCGATGAAGGACAGCGTGATCACCGAGAGCACCGCGAAGATGACCGTGCCGACGAAGCTGGACGCGATGATCGCGGTCAGGTTCGGCAGGACCTCGAACACGATGAGCCGCCACGTGCGCTCACCGGTCGCCCA
>DATMCA010001136.1:0-3645 GCA_035559015.1 Umezawaea sp.
CCCGATCCGGTACCGCAGGGTGTTCACGTGCACGTGCAGCTTCGCCGCGGCCGTGGTCCACGAGCCCGAGTCGTCGAGGAACACCCGCAGCGTGCCCACCAGGTCCGTGCCGTGTTCGGCGTCGTAGTCGAGCACGGCGCCCAGCAGCCGCGTGCGCACCGAGGCGCGCAGTTCCTCCGGCACACCGGCCAGGAGCAGTTGGTGCAGCGCGATCTCCTCGCCCGCCACGACGCAGGTGCGGCCCGTCCGCGCCACGCCCAGCCGCCGCGCGTGCGACGCCTCCTCCAGCGCGCCGCGCAGCCCCGCGACGCCGACCGGTGAGCTGATCCCGACCAGCAGCCGGGTCGAGTCGAGGCCGGGTTCCAAGGCGCGCAACGCCTTCCGCGCGGTGTCGGCGGGGTGCTCGACGTCGGCGGCGATCACCCCGTACACCTCGGACCCGACCGTCGCGACCAGTGCGCGCGGAGCCGTCCACGCCACCAGTTCCTCCAACACCGCCGCGGCGAGGTCGATCCGGCGGTCGGACGTCGACAGCGCCAGCACCCGCAGCGGCGCGTCCGGGTCGAACCCCGCCGCCGACATCCGCGACCGCAGCTCCCCCGGCCCGGCCGAGCCGTCCAGCACGAGCCGCAGCAGCGGTCCGGCGGCGCGGTTCTCGATCGCCCGGCCCTGCGCGATCCGCGACCTCTCCAGCGCGACCAGGCTGGCCAGTTCCGCGGCGAGGTCGTCGTGCGACACGTCACCAGCGACGGCCAGGATCCAGTTCGTCAGCCTGCTGCCGCCGCGTTCGGCCACCGGCAACAGCGTCGTGCCGCGCACGACCCTCGGCAGCCGGTCCGCGCGCAGGAAGTCCCGCACCAGCGCGGCGGGCAGGTCCACCTCGACGCCCGCGACCAGCCTGCCCGTCGTGGACAGCACCGCACAGCTCGCGCCCAGCTCCTTCGCGCCCGCCTCGACGAGCGCGGGCAGGCCGTCGGACACCACCGTCAGCAGCCGCCGGTGCCGCCCGAGCATCGTGCCCGCGTCGCCCATCCGCTCGGCGGCGAGTTCGAGCACCACGCGCTCGGTGATGGTCGCGAACGACAGGTCGACCGGGACCTCCAGCAGCGGCACGTGGTGCCGCGCGCACGCCTCCAGCAGCGCGGGCGGGAGTTCCCGCGACTCGGCCTCGCTGGCCGCCAGCGCGGCCACACCCGCGTGCGCGAGAGAAGATACGAAGACTTCACAATCTTCGGGTTCCCGATGCCAAAGCAGGCCGGAAAGTACTAGTTCACCCCCGGAGAGGTACCTTGCCGGATCGGGCAGTTCAGTGCCGTAAAGCCTGGTCACGGGCCGGTCGAGCAGCTCGTCGCCGGACCTCAGGCGCAACCGCAGCTCCGGCATGCCGAGCAGGGCTCGAACCTCCACCACGTTCACCTCCGTCGTCCGATCGGGTTTGTAGGAAAGCACAAAAGCACTGCTTGTAGGAGCCTTGGCTTCATGCGCTCCGCCGTAGCTGTTCCATGGTCGCTCTCTGTGTACTGGCTCACACACCGATTGGAGGGCGAGTGACGATTTCCACCCACGTGCTGGACGCGCAGCGCGGCAGGCCCGCCACCGGGCTCGCCGTGCGGCTCGAACGCGCGGACGGGACCGTCGTGTCCGCCGGGGAGACCGGCGCGGACGGCCGGATCACCGGCTGGGACGCGACCGAGGTCGGCGTCTACCGGCTGGTGTTCGCCACCGGCGGGATCGCGCCGTTCTTCCCCGAGGTCGTGCTGACGTTCCAGGTCGCCGACCCGGCCGAGCACTACCACGTGCCGCTGCTGTTGTCCCCGTTCGCGTACTCGACCTACCGAGGCAGCTGATGGACTTCCTACGCCCTGACACCTTCGCCGAGGCACTGGCCGTCAAGGCCGAGCGGCCCGACGCCGTGCCGATCGCCGGCGGCACGGACGTGATGGTGGAGCTGAACTTCGACCACCGCAGGCCGTCGTCGCTGCTCGACCTGACCCGCGTCGCCGAACTGCGCGAGTGGTCGACCGTCGACGGCAGGCTCCGCGTCGGGTCCGGTGTGCCTTACGCGCGGATCATCGACCAGCTCGGCGACCAGCTGCCGGGGTTGGCGATGGCGTCGCGCACGGTCGGGTCGCCGCAGATCCGCAACCGCGGCACGGTCGGCGGCAACCTCGGCGCCGCCTCCCCCGCCGGTGACACGCACCCGGTGCTGCTCGCCGGCGACGCGGTGATCGAGGTGGCGTCCACCCGCGGCACCAGGATGATCCCGGCCGCCGAGTTCTACCTCGGGGTGAAGCGCAACGCGCTGGAGCCCGACGAGCTGATCGCGGCCGTGCACCTCACCGCGACGCCGGGGCCCGAGCAGTTCGCGAAGGTCGGCACCCGCAACGCCATGGTGATCGCGGTGTGCTCGTTCGCCGTCGCGCTGCACCCCGGCGAGAAGCGGGTCGGCGCGGCGGTCGGATCGGCCGCCCCGACACCTCGGCACGCCACGGCCGCCGAGGAGTTCCTGGCGGGCGAACTGGACTGGGACGCGCCGGAACCGCTGCTGGACTCGGTGAAGCGCCGGTTCGGCGAGCTGGTCGCGGAGGCCGCGAGCCCGATCGACGACGTGCGCGGCAGCGCCGCGTACCGCAAGCACGCACTGGCGGTGCTCGCCCGGCGGACGCTGGGTTGGGCCTGGCAGGACTACCTCGGCAAGGAGGCCCGCGAATGCGCGTGAACGTGACCGTCAACGGCGAGCAGCGGCAGGCCGACGACGTCTGGGAGGGCGAGAGCCTGCTGTTCGTGCTGCGCGAACGGCTGGGGCTGCCAGGGTCGAAGAACGCCTGCGAGCAGGGCGAGTGCGGTTCCTGCACGGTGTACCTGGACGACGTTCCGGTGTGCGCGTGCCTGGTCGCGGCGGGCCAGGTGCAGGACCGCGAGGTCCGCACCGTCGAGGGCCTGGCCGACGGCGACCGGCTCGACCCCGTCCAGGAGGCCTTCGTGGAGGCGGGCGCGGTGCAGTGCGGGTTCTGCACGCCCGGTCTCGTCGTCGCGGCGCACGACCTGCTCGAACGCGTGCCGCAGCCGAGCGACCCGGAGATCCGCGAGGCGCTGGCCGGGAACCTGTGCCGCTGCACCGGGTACGAGAAGATCCTGGACGCGGTGCGGCTCGCGGCGGCTCGCCGATGATCACCGTCATCGACCGGGTCGCGGTGTCCACAGTGGACGCCGCGGGCACCGAGCACGCCTACGGCCACGTGGTCGTGGACGGCGACACCATCCTCTCCGTCGGCGCGGGCCCGGCGCCCGCCCAGACCGGTCCGCACACCTACGTCGACGGTTCCGGCTGCCTGCTCACGCCCGGCCTGGTCAACACCCACCACCACCTCTACCAGTGGGCCACCAGGGGTTTCGCGCAGGACGCGACCCTGTTCGAGTGGCTGACCGAGCTGTACCCGGTGTGGCGCGGGCTGGACGCGGGCATCACGCACTCCGCCGCGTCCGCGGGCCTGGCCCGGCTCGCCGTCACCGGCTGCACGACCGCCGCCGACCACCACTACGTGTTCCCACGAGAAGGCGGTGACCAGTTCGACGCGCCCGTCGGCGCGGGCGGGCGGATCGGCATCCGACTGCACGCCATCCGCGGCTCGATGGACCGCGGCC
>DATMCA010001137.1:0-6256 GCA_035559015.1 Umezawaea sp.
GACGAGGTGTCCGCCGCCAACCGGATGGTGGTGCTGTTCCTCGACGAGCTGCACACCATCGTCGGCGCGGGCAGTGCCGAGGGCGCTCCGATGGACGCCGCGAACATGCTGAAACCCGCCCTGAGCAGCGGCAGGCTCCAGGTCATCGGCGCGACCACGGTCGAGGACTACCGGCGGCACATCGCGAAGGACCCCGCGCTGGAACGGCGCTTCCAGCCCATCCTGGTCAACGAGCCGTCGCGCGACGAGGCCATCTCCATCCTCCGCGGCCTGCGCGGCCGGTACGAGAGCCACCACGGCGTGCGCGTGACCGACGAGGCGCTCGTCGCGGCCGTGGAGCTGTCCACCCGCTACATCGCCGACCGCTTCCTGCCGGACAAGGCCGTCGACCTGCTCGACCGCGCCGGCGCGCGGGTCCGGCTGCGGGAGAAGTCCGCGGCACCGGACCCGTTGGCCGTGCGACGGCGGATCGACCACCTCGAACGGGAGGTGGCCGCGGCCGGGGAGGACCACGCGCGCGTCCTGTTCCTGGAGGACGAACTGGCCCGCGCCACCGCCGACCTGGAGGCCGCGCGGACCGCGATGGCCGACGCCCCGAGCGTCGACGCCGACGACGTCGCCGAGGTGGTGTCCCGCAGCACCGGCATCCCGGTCTCCCGGCTCACCGAGGCCGAGCGGCACCGGCTGCTGCACCTGGAGGAGCACCTGCACGAGCGGATCGTCGGCCAGGACGAGGCCGTCGAAGCCGTCGCGGACGCCGTCCGCCAGGGTCGTGCGGGCCTCAAGCACCCGGACCGCCCGATCGGCTCGTTCCTGTTCCTCGGTCCCACCGGGGTCGGCAAGACCGAGGTCGCTCGGGCGCTCGCCGAGGCACTGTTCGGCTCGCGGGACCGGCTGATCCGGTTCGACATGAGCGAGTTCTCCCAGCAGCACACCGTGACCAGGTTGACCGGCGCTCCGCCCGGCTACGTCGGCTACGACGACGCGGGCCAGCTCACCGGGGCGGTCCGGCGCACCCCGTACTCGGTGCTGCTGCTGGACGAGATCGAGAAGGCCCACCCGGACGTCTTCAACACCCTGCTCCAGGTGCTGGACGCGGGCCGGTTGACCGACGCGCAGGGCCGGACCGCCGACTTCGCCAACACCGCCATCATCATGACCAGCAACATCGGCGCCGAGCAGCTCCTCGCCGCGGCCTCGTCCGGCCGTCCGGCGGAGGACCTGCGCGAGCCGCTGATGGCGGCCGTGCGCCGGTACTTCCGGCCGGAGTTCCTGAACCGCTTGGACGAGGTGATCCTGTTCCGCGGCCTGGACGCCGACCAGCTGCGCCAGATCACCGGGCTGCTGCTGGAGGACACCCGTCTCCGGCTGCGCGAGCAGGACATCACCCTGGAGGTCGACGAGCAGGCCGTCGACTGGCTGGCGGCCCGCGGCTACGACCCCGAGCACGGCGCCCGGCCGCTGCGCCGCACCATCGGGAGGGAGCTGGACCGGCGCCTCTCCCGAGCCCTGCTCGGGGGCGAGCTGCACGGTGGCCAGCACGTCGTCGTCAGCATCGTGGACGGCGCACCGACGCTGACCGTCACCGACCGGGGCGACTAGGGCCGCCGTCGCACCGGAGGACCCGACCGGTTCGCGCGGCGAGCCCGGACCGGCGCACGGCTCCGGCCCCCCGCGACCGGCGGGAGCGGGGCCGCCTCAGTCGTCCCGGAGGAGCGCGTCGACATCGGTCGACCCCCGCTCGTGGTTGGCGCACGCGGACGAGCACCGGGCCGCCGAGTCCGGCGGTCGTGGTGGGGCCCTGTCCTAGCGGGCGAACGAGGTTCGGCGCAGGGCCGAGGTGAGCACGGCGGCCGGGTCGGCGGGCAGGTCGCGGGAGCGCCAGGCGATGTGGCCGTCGGGGCGCACGAGGGTCGCGCCGCCGTCGCGGAGGCCGTAGGCCTCCCGGAAACCGGCGGCGTCGATCCGCTGGTGGTCGAGCGCCGGGCTCGCGAGCTTCGCCGCGTCGACCCACTCGTCGTTGTCGGACAACAGCACCCACCCACGCCCGAGCAGGTCCAGGGTGGACAGCCGCACGCCGTCGCGGGTGAGCCACAGGTGCGGGGCGCGGGTTCCCGGTTGCCCGGCCCACTGCTCCGGCCGCAGCGCGGGCGGCAGGTCGGGGCCCGCGTCGAGCACGGCGGCCGAGCGGTAGAGCTGGCCGAACACCATCGCCAGGTCGTCGACGAGCGGCACGTCCGGCGTCGGCTCGGGGTTGTACCGCTCCGGCCGGGCGAACAGCTGCCGGTGGCAGAGTTCGGCGACCGGCCGCCGCTCCGCGTCGTAGGTGTCCAGCAGCTCCGGCGTCGACTCCCCCGCGAGCACCGCGGCCAGCTTCCAGGCCAGGTTGTGCGCGTCCTCGATGCCGACGTTCGCGCCGTAGCCGCCCCGGTTGGGCGGCAGGGTGTGCGCGGCGTCGCCCGCGAGGTGGACCCGGCCGACCGAGTAGGTGTCGGCGATGGCGGCGGCCAACTCCCAGCGGCCGGTGGTGATCAGCTCGACGTCCACGTCGGTGCGGCCGATCGCCCGCGCTACCAGGTCCCGCAGCGTCTTCTCGTCCCGTTCGACGTCGTCCTCGAACATCAGCACCCAGCGGCCGTCGCCGTAGGTGGTGAGGAACGCGCTCAGCCCCGGCTGGTCGATCGCGAACTGGCTGACGCCGCCGCGCAGGTACTCCTCCAGCGGGGCGCGGAACAGCACGCTGCGGGCGGTGGCCAGGTGGCCGCGACCGGTGCGGTGGACGCCGAGGGCCTCGCGCACCGCGCTGCGGTGGCCGTCGGCGGCGACGAGGTGGTCCGCGCGGACCGCGATCTCGGTCCCGTCGGTCGTGCGGACCACGGCGGAGACACCGTCGTCGTCCTGCTCGAACGAGACCAGTTCGGTGGAGAGCCGAACATCTGCGCCGAGGGCGACGGCGCGGTCGCGGAGCAGCGGCTCCAACCGGTCCTGGGCGATGCCCGCCGGGCCGCACGGCGAGTGCTCGACCTCGGGGGCGGCCGACGGCGGTGACCACGGCTGCTCCTCGAACCACGGGCCCGCGAGGCTCTCCACCCTCGCCCGTCGGACGGCGGTACTCGCACCGCCCGACGGGATTGACTGGTCCAAGCCGACCGAGCGGAACAGCTCCATCGTCCTGGCCGTGTAGCCGATGGCCCTGGGGTGCGGCGAACTGGCGGGTCGGCGTTCGACCAGCAGGGGCGCCACCCCTCGGGCGGCCAGGAACAGCGCGGCCGACAGGCCGACCAGCCCACCGCCCACGACGAGCACCGGGGTCGTTTCCACGCGCATGAGCTCTCCTCCGAGCGACCGTGATCAATACACTGTATCGAAGCATACGCCGTATCGAGCCGTCGAGGTGTACGTTGATCTCCGAGCGGGACGACGTGGAGGTGGGCCGGACGTGCGGGGCGAATCCGACGAGCAGGAGCCCACGCTCGTGTGGGAGCGGCCCGAGCCGCCGACCAGGCCCGCGCCCACGGCGTTGAGCAGGAGCCGCATCGTCACCGCCGCCATCGGCCTGGCGGACGCCGACGGCATGGAGGCGGTGTCGCTGCGCAAGGTCGCCGCCGCGCTCGACGCCGGACCGATGCGCCTGTACGGCTACGTGGCGAGCAAGGACGAACTGCTCGACCTGATGGTCGACGAGGTGTACGGCGAACTGCCCCCGCTGGAACAGTTCGGGGACGACTGGCGGGCGGCGCTGCGGTCGACCGCCCACCGCCTGCGGGGCGCCGCGCACCGGCACGAGTGGTTCATCGACCTGCTCGGCGCCAGGCCGCACGTCCGCGGCCCCCACGCGCTGGCCTTCCTGGAGGAGTCGCTCGCCGCGCTGGACGGCGCGTCCGCGTTCGGCGACATCACCGAGGTGATGCGGGCCGTTCGGACGTTCACCGCCTACGTGACCGGCGCGATCAGGACCGAGGTCGGCGAGGCGCGCGCCCGGCGTGAGACCGGCTTGGACCTGCGGCAGTGGCAGCAGGCCTCGGTCCCCTACCTGCGGCGGGTCCTGGCCACCGGCCGCTACCCCACGCTGGAGAAGGTGATCAGCCACGAGGGCGACGAGCCGGACGCCGACGCCGTCTTCGAGGCGGGCCTCGGCCACGTGCTCGACGGCATCGCGAACGGGTTGACCCCGTTCGCGTGAACGGGTCCGTTCCGGATCCGCGGCCCGTCCGACCTCGCGGGTAGCCTCGGGTTATCCGACGTTAACTAGCGCAAAGGTGGCCGCCCGTGCTGGAACGCCTCATCGACAAGGTCCTCGGTCTGCCCGCGGCGGAGGTGCCGAAGCCCGTGGTCACCAGGGACCTGGCGATCCCGATGCCGGACGGCGTCCGGCTGCTGGCCGACCGGTACCGCCCGCCGGGCACCGAACCGCTGCCGGTGGTGCTGGTCCGTTCGCCGTACGGGCGACGGGGGCCGATGGGGCTGCTGTTCGGCGCGACGTTCGCCCGCCGCGGCTTCCAGGTGGTCGTGCAGAGCGTGCGCGGCACGTTCGGTTCAGGCGGCGAGTTCCGGGCGTTCCGGCAGGAGAAGGAGGACGGCCTGGCGACCGCCGCGTGGCTGCGCGAGCAGCCGTGGTGCGACGGCAGGCTGGCGATGGCGGGGGCGAGCTACCTGGGGCACACCCAGTGGGCGGTCGCGCCGTACCTGGACCCGCCGCTGGAGGCGATGTGCCTCGGCGTGACCGCGTCGGAGTTCACCACGGCGTTCTACCCCGGCGGGGTGCTGGCGCTGGACAACATGCTGTCCTGGTCGGCCATGATCGGCAGGCAGGAGGAGCGGTTCGCGGGCCTGCCCAACCCCGTGCAAACCAAGCGGACCCGGAAGGCGATGTCGCACCTGCCGCTGCGCTCGGCGGACGTGGCCGCGATCGGCAAGCGCGTCCCGTTCCTCACCGACGTGACGACGCACGCCGAGTCCCCGCAGGACTGGGCCGAGACCGACCACAGCGGACGGCTGGCCGAGCTGGGCACGCCGACGAGCATGGTCACCGGCTGGTACGACCTGTTCCTCGCCCGGCAGCTCACCGACTTCAAGGTGCTCCAGGCCGCCGGGGCCCGGACCCGGCTGACCATCGGCCCGTGGAAGCACGGTGAGCCCGCGAGCTTCCGGCCGATGATCGCCGACCAGGCGTCGTGGCTGGCCGCGCACCTGCTCGACGACCGGGCCCAGCTGCACCGGCCGCCGGTGCGGGTCTTCCTCCAGCAGGCGGCCACCTGGCTGGACTTCGAGCAGTGGCCGCCCGCCGAGTCGAAGCCGAGGACCCTCCACCTCCAGTCCGTCGGCGGTCTGGCCGACGACGAGCCCGGCGAGTCCCCGCCGGACCGCTTCACCTACGACCCGACCGACCCGACGCCGACGGTCGGCGGCCCGATGCTCAGCGGTGAGGCCAAGCAGCACGACAACCGCTCCGTCGAGGCCCGCGCCGACGTGCTCGTCTACACCGGTCCCCCGCTCCCGCGGGACCTGGACGTGATCGGCGAGGTGTCGGCGACCATCCACGTCCGCACCTCCACCCCGCACGCCGACGTGTTCGTGCGGCTGTGCGACGTGGACCCGAAGGGCGTGTCCCTCAACGTGTGCGACGGCGTCCTGCGCGTGTCGGGCGACGACGACGTCAAGGCGGTCGAGGTGGCGCTCGACCCGACGGCGTACCGCTTCCGCCGCGGCCACCGGCTGCGGGTCCAGGTCTCGGGAGGCGCGTTCCCCCGTTTCGCCCGCAACCACGGCACCGGCGACGCCACGGCCGACGCGGTGACCGCGGTGCCGTGCCGCTTCGAGGTCTTCCACGACCCCGAGCACCCGTCGAGCGTCTCCTTGGCGGTGTTCGGCTGACGGACGCCCCACCGGCGGCGCCCGGTCGACGGCCGCACCCGGCCCGCCGAGCGCCACGCCGGTGGTGGTCGCCCGCCCGGACTCACAGGTCGAGGCTCTGGCCCGGCGTCAGCACGGTGGTCTCGACGCCGGTCAGCCCGCCCAGGATCGCCCTGGTCGACTGCCTGCCCAGGTCGCTGAGCATGAGTTCGTGGATCTCGACCACCTGGCGGGGCTTGACCGCGCGGAGGTAGTCGGCCGCCTCGCCCAGCTTGGTCCACGGCCCGCTGGTGGGCAGCAGCAGCGTGTCCACCGGCACGTCGGGTACGAAGTAGGCGTCGCCGGGGTGGAACAGCGCGTCGTCGACCAGGTACCCGAGGTTGTCCGGCCGGGGGATGTCGGC
>DATMCA010001138.1:0-19905 GCA_035559015.1 Umezawaea sp.
CCAGGCGGAGCCGGATGTTCGGAACGAGCTGTTCCTGCCACTGGAGGTGCTTCTCGATGCTCCGGGCACGCAGCGACGGGGTCTCGTACATCATCTTGGCGATCTTGAGTGCCACCTCGGACTGCAGCCCTTCGCCGTCGACACGCCAGAGTGCTTCCCGCAACGCCTCCCAGGGCGGCACCGACACCGGGATGCTTTCCAGGATCTCGCGCACGAGCGCGCCCTGGTTCGCCAGATCGCCGAGGACGATGTCCTCCTTCGTCCCGAAATAGCGGAAGAACGAGCGCCGCGAGATGCCCGCGGTCGCCGCGATCTGATCGATCGTCGTCCCGTCGAACCCCTGATCGAGGAACAGCTTCATGGCGACGCGCGTGATCTCCGCGTATGCCGCCTGGCGCGATCGGGTCCAGAGGTCGTCCTGCTTGGCCATGACCGTGATCATACACCGAGCGTCAGATTGACACTGAGTGCCAGACAGGCATACGGTGAAATGCCAGCCGGCCAATCACCTCTTGGAGAACTGATGCCGCGACCGGACTACCGCAGTCATACCGTCATTGTCACCGGAGCCAGTTCCGGCATCGGCGCCACGTTCGCGCACGCCCTCGCCGCTCGGGGCGCGAACCTGATCCTGGTGGCGCGCCGTCTCGACCGCTTGCAAAGGCTGGCTTCGGAACTGGAGAGGAAGCACCGGGTCACCGCGACGGCGATCGCCCTCGACCTCACCTCGCCCGCGGTCGGCCCGGACCTGAAAGCGGCGGTGGCCGGCGCCGGTCTCGCGGCGACCAGCTTGATCAACAACGCCGGGTTCGGCACATTCGGCGAGTTCGCCGGCGAGGATCCGGCCCGCTTGGCCCAGGAGATCGCGGTGGACGTCTCCGCCCCGGTGCAACTGAGCTCAGCATTTCTGCCGGACATCGTTGCGGCACAAGGCTTCCTGATCAACGTCGCCAGCATGGCCGCCTACACGCCCACGCCGCGGATGGCGGTCTACGGTGCGACGAAGGCGTTCGTCCTCAACTTCACCGAGTCGCTCTGGGCCGAGCTCCGCGGCAGCGGAGTCACCGCCTTCGCGCTGTCGCCGGGGGCGACGAGTACCGAGTTCAACGCCGTCGTCGGCACCGACGACGCCACCGCGGGAGCCAAGGCGCGCACCCCCGAGGACGTCGTCGCCACCGCGTTGTCCCACCTCGAAAGCCGCAACCCTGGCCCGAGCGTCATCGACGGCCGGTCGAACCGCATGGCCGCGAGCATCGGGCGCCTGGTGTCCCGGCGTACGAGCGTCGCCATGATGCACCGGCTGACCGATCCGGCCCGCCGGGCAGGCACGGAGGAGAGGGCAACGGCCTGACCGCTCGGCGCGGAGGCGTTGTACAACACCTGTTACGTGAGTGCGTTCCGAGCGCGGTCCGGCGTTGAGGACGACCTCCGGACGGTCTCCTCTTCGACGACTGGGCGAGCGGTGGCGCAAGCGCGGCAGGACGGCGCCATCGACAGCCGCGTCCGGGTTCCAGCGCACTGTGATCATGAGCCGCCACGGTAGGCAACCTGGATTCCAGACAAGGCGAGCGTTGCCGGTGGATTTCCCGCCGTGGCCCACGGTCTACAAACGGTTCGCCCTCGGAGAAAGCGTTGCGTCCCAGCGATTGCTCGACGCACTACGTGACCGGTTGACCGCTGGTCACTCCGGCGTCCACACAGGACCAGGTGGTAGATCGCTGCCTACCGCGGCGCTTGTGCGCGGATTGTGGCGAGTGCCCACTCGCCGTGGAACTCGACGACATGACGTCAGCCGGCGTGCTCGTCGCGGTTGTCGTAGGCATCGTGAGAGGCGAGGACCTCCGGCAGGTGCTGCACAGACCACTGCGTGAGCGCCTTCAGCGGCACCCGGAGTGTTTCGCCCAGCGGAGTCAGCCGGTACTCCACGCGCACCGGCACCTCCGGGTACACCGTTCGCCGGACCAGGCCGTCACGCTCGAGAGCACGCAACGTCTGGGTGAGCATCTTCTCGCTCACCCCCGACAGCCGGTTGCGCAGCTGGGTGAATCGGCTCGGCCCCTGCTTGCCGAGTTCGCCCAGCACCAGGATCGACCATTTGTCGCCGATCCGGTCGAGCAGATCCCGGGACGGGCAGCCGCGCTCATACGGATCCCACGACGTTGTCTGCTTGGTCACAGCTTTTCTGGTCGCCATCACGCCCACCTCTTCGCTTTCCAGTGGGTGGCTACCTTACCAAATGGTGGCTACTTCCCAGTGGTAAGTAGTCGAGTCATGGTGGGTTCGTGCCGCGGAAGGACCACGGCGGAAATGAGGAATCGCCCATGTCCATCGTCGTCACGGGAGCCACCGGCCAGTTGGGCCGGCTCACCGTCGAAGCGTTGCTGCGGAACGGTATTCCCGCTCCGCGGATTGTCGCGACCGGCCGGGACCTCGCGGCGCTCAAGGACTTGGCGCACCGCGACGTCGTCGTGCGCCGGGCCGACTTCGCCGATCCGGACAGCCTCGCGACGGCCTTTGCCGGCGCCGAGAAACTGCTCCTGATCTCGGCTTCGATCCCCGTGGACGAGCGCTTCGCCCACCATCGGCGTGCCATCGACGCCGCACTGGCCGCAGGAGTGTCCTTGGTGGTGTACACGAGCATGACGCGGGCCGACACGGCCACCACGATCCTCGGCGCGACCCACCGCGCGACCGAGGAGTACCTGCGGGAGCGCGACGTCCCGCACGTGTTGCTGCGCAACAGTTGGTACCTGGAGAACTACACCGAATCGCTGCCCATGGTGCTCCAGCACGGCGCGGTCGTCGGCGCCGCGGGAGATGGGAGGGTCAGCGCCGCGTCCCGTGCCGACTACGCCGAGGCCGCCGCGGCGGTGCTGACCACCGAAGGCCACGCCGGCGCGGTGTACGAGTTGGGCGGTGACGAAGCGTTCACCCTCGCCGAACTCGCCGCCACGGTCTCGGCCGTGATCGGGAAACCGATCGCCCACACCGATCTTCCGGTGGACGAACTCGCCAAGGCGCTGATCGGCGCGGGGCTGCCCGCCGAGCTGGCGAACGTCCTCGCCGACGCAGATTCGGGTCTGGGACGCGGAGAGCTGTTCACCGAATCCGGAGACCTGAGCCGCCTGATCGGCCGCCCGACCACGTCCCTGGCCACTGCGGTCGCCGACACGTTGCGCTGACCCAGGTTCCGCGAACCCGGCCGCACGTTCCCTTCGCCCTGATCGGAAAGGATCATCACGTTGTCCACTCGCACCCCTCTGCGGCGCGCGCTGCACACCCTCGTCGCGACGTCTGCCACCATGGTCGCCTTCGTCGGTCCCGCGACTGCCGCGACCACCTCCGAGTGCGGCGCTCACCGGTTCACGATCAACGGCGGCAACGCCTTCCCTGAAAGCGTCGCGGCCGACGAGCACTACGTCTACACCACCAGCATCGGCGACGGCGCCGTCTACCGCGGGCGCGTCGGCTCGAAAACACTCGACCCGTTCCTGGCGGCCGGCCAGGACTGGCGCACCCAGGCCACCGGGATCAAGATCACCGGCGACCGCCTGCTGATCGCCGGCGCCTTCACCGGGCGCTTCTTCACCTACACCGCCACCGGGGAACTCGTTGCCGCCTATGCGGTCCCGGACACGGGCGAACCGACCCTTCTCAACGACGCGGCTGTCGCCCCCAACGGGGACGTGTACATCACCGACTCCTTTCGTGCTGTGGTCTACCGAATCCCGGCCACCGAGGTGCACGCCTCCGCCACCGGCACCCACCGGACCCTGGAGGTGGCCTACCACTTGCCGGACTACGTAGCCGGCCAGTCCAACGGCAACGGCATCGTCGCCACGCCCGACGGCAAGTCGCTGATCATCGGCTACTGGTACAGCGGTGCGCTCTACCGGCTCACCCTTGCCACCGGCGAAGTACGCAAGATCGCCGCACCGCCCCTGCGTAGCGCTGACGGCATCGCACTGCGGGGCAACACCCTCTACATCGCCCGATCGGTCGACAACGAGGTCACCACCGTGCGGCTCTCCGGCGACGGCGCGCGGGCCACCGTCGTCTCCGACCGCACGTACCCAGGGGCCGACACCACCACCGGCGTCGCTCTGAGCGGCGATCGGCTGCTGGTGACCAATTCCCAGATGGACACCTACCTGTACGGCACTCCGCTGACCAACCCGGTGTTCACTGTCGAAAGCCTGCCACTCCGATGACGATGGCGACGGGTGCGCGGTCCGCACCGGTCCTCGTCGCGCGCGAGCGCCGACACGGGGTCAAAACCAGATGGCTCAATGGATCGTGGCCCAGAAGTCGGTCAGGACCGCAGCACCGCGGACCGGGTCTTCGGTCATCCACCAGTGGCCCAAGCCTTCGAGAACCACTACTCGGGCACCCGCACGGGCGGCAGCTCGTCGACGTTGCTCCTCGGTGCCGACAGCCTGGTCTCCTGTTGCCAGGATCGCCAGACCTGGACGCGCCGCCGCGCGCTCAAGGTCCAACCCGAGCCCGAGAGCGCTCGGATCGGCCGCCGACCGGTACAGCGCGAGGACCGTCCGGCCCATCGCAGCGTCCTGCCCGGCCGCGACGCGAGCCGCGACTTGCCTGCTCATTCCCCGCCGCGTCAACGCTTCCGCACGGTCCTCGGCCGTACCGCCGAACCGCGTGGCGACGTCGGCTTCGCCGACGGCAGGTGTCTGCCACAGGCGAGCCAGCTCGTGCCACCGGTAGCCGGGGTCGTAGATCCCGAGCACGTCGCTGACCCAGCTGCGCACGAGGTCCGGGCGGCTCAGCACCACGTTCACGACGTGGCCGCCGCCCCAGTCGTGCCCCACCAGGTCCACTGGCTCGCCCAACGCCGTCAGGTCCTCGACGAGCCAGTCCCGGTAGTCCGCCTGGGTAGCGCCGAACCCGGCGGGCAGCGGCGCGCCGAAACCTGGCGGTGACAGGCAGATCAGGTCGGACCGGACGGCCGCGAGCTCGGCCAGCAGCGGCTCCCAGACCGCCGCCGTCTCGGGGTTTCCGTGGACGAAGACCGCGGGCATCAGACGGCGAACGGAGTGGTCGGCTGCAACACCGATTCCACCAGCGCCTCGCTGCGCAGGTGGGCGACCGCCTGGTAGTCGGGGTCGCGGATCATGGCGGCGAACGCCTGCCTGTCCGGGTAGCGGACCAGCACCACCATGTCCCAGGCCTGTCCATCCTCGGCGACCAGCGCCCGCCCGCCATCCCCCAGGTACTCCAGGCTCACGCCGTAGCGGGCGTTGATCGACTGGCCGAGCGCCTCCGCGTAGCGCTGGTAGCTCTCACGTCCGCCGTCCGGGCGGAATCGCAACAGGTTGAGCATCACAACCGGGCCGCCAGGGTCGTCGGCCACCAGGGCGTCGAGTTCGCGGTTGTCGATTTCGATCATCAGGAACCTCCCGGAGCCGGAACTTGCTACGTCATCCACCCTACACAAACTTGTTGACTGACACGCAAGTTGTTCTGGCGTACTTCTGCCCCGAAAAGTCAACGGGTGGAACGTGACGGGCCGGCCAAGCACCGTCGAGAACACCAACTGGTCACCACCGGTGGCCGCGCCACCAACTGGACCTGGCCGTGAACCCGAACGCGCCCACCGGGCCGTGGCAGTCCGTCCACCGATCGGGCAGCACCGGCGACGCGAAACGCCCGTGAAGGTCGATTTCCGGCCTTCACGGGCGTTTTCGTTTCACCTCAACGGTTCGCGAGCAGCTCCAGCGTGTCGACCACGCGGTGCGAGAAGCCCCATTCGTTGTCGTACCAGGCGACGACCTTGATGTGGCGGCCGTCGACGCGGGTGAGCTTCGAGTCGAAGACCGACGACGCCGGGTTGCCGGTGATGTCGGACGACACGAGGTCGTCCTCGGAGTACTCGAGGATCCCGGCGAGTTCGCCCTCCGAGGCCTCGCGGTAGGCGGCCAGCACCTCGTCCCGCGTCACGTCACGGGTGACCGTCGTGTTCAGCTCGACGATCGAGCCCACCGGCACGGGGACGCGGATCGAGTCGCCGGACAGCTTGCCCGCCAGGTTCGGCAGGACCAGGCCGATCGCCTTGGCCGCGCCCGTGGTGGTCGGCGTGATGTTGACGGCGGCGGCGCGGGCCCGGCGGGGGTCGCGGTGCGGGCCGTCCTGGAGGTTCTGCTCCTGGGTGTAGGCGTGCACCGTGGTCATGAAGCCGTGTTCGATACCCGCCAGGTCGTCCAGGACCGCGGCCAACGGGGCCAGGGCGTTGGTGGTGCACGACGCGTTCGACACGATCGCGTGCAGGGCGGGGTCGTACAGGTCGCTGTTCACGCCGAAGGCGAGCGTGATGTCCGCGCCGGCCGCGGGCGCGCTGACCAGCACCTTCCGCGCACCCGCGGCGAGGTGGCCATCCGCCGCGTCGGCGGAGGTGAAGCGCCCGGTCGACTCCAGGACGATGTCCACCTCCAACTCTTTCCACGGCAGCATGGCCGGGTCGCGTTCGGCCAGGACCCGGACGCGGCGGCCGTCCACGACGAGGGTGTCGCCGTCGACCTCCACCGGCCTGCCCAGGCGACCGGAGGTGGTGTCGAACCTGAGCAGCCGCGCCAGGGCCGCGGGTTCCGCCAGGTCGTTGACGGCCACCACTTCCAGGTCGCTGTCGCGCTCCAGCAGGACGCGCAGCACGTTGCGCCCGATGCGGCCGAATCCGTTGATGGCGATGCGAGTCAAGCGACTGTCCTTTCGAGGTTCACCGACGTGGAGGTCTTACAGCCGCGCGGCCGCCGTCGCGCCGGCGGTGGTGGAGGACCTGGTGGTCCTGCTCCTGCCCGCCAGCAGCGCCAGCGTCGCGCCCGTGAAGAACGCCGCCGAGGCGATCACCGCGGACGCGTGCAGGCCGTCGTACATGGTCGCCGAGGCGACGGTCAGCGTGCCGAACAGCGCCACGCCCACGGCGTTGCCGATCTGGCGCGACACGTTGAAGACCGCGGAGGCGACGCCCGCCTTGTCGCTCGGGGCCGACTCGATGATCGCGGCGGTGGCCGCGGGCACGGTCGACGGCGTCGCCAGGCCGGTTGCCACCAGGGCGAACAGCAGCGCGGCGTACGAGGTGTCCGGACCGGCGAGCAGCCAGCCGAGGAATCCGGCGGAGCCAAGGAGGAGAGCCGCGGCCATCGGCCTGTACGGGCCGTAGCGGGCCGTGATCCGGCCGGAGATCGGGGCCGCGACCAGCGCCGTGCACACGGTGGGCAGCAGCATGAGGCCGGTGGTCATGGCGTCGTAGCCGCGTTGCTGCTGGAAGTAGAGCGTGGCCACGAACAACATGCCGTAGTAGCCGAGGTTCAGCAACACGCCGATGGCGGCGGTCGCGGCGAAACCGGGGTCGGTGAACAGCGACGGCGGCAGCAGCGGGGCGGCGCCGTTCCGCTCGAGGCGCCACTCGGTGATCACGAACGCCACGATGGCGGCGGCGCCCACGGCGAAGGAACCGATGACGACGGTGGAGGTCCAGCCCTCCGTGCTCGCCTGGTTGAGCGCCCCGGCGATGCCCGTCAGGCCGATGATCGCGAGCACCTGGCCGATCGCGTCCATCCGCCGGGGGGAGCCGGAACTGGCCGGGGACGGCACGTGCCGCAGGATCAGCACGACCGCGATCGCGGCCACCGGGATGTTGAGCCAGAACACCGCGCGCCAACTCAGGCCGGACACGAGCAGCCCGCCCAGCACCGGGCCCGCGGCGAAGGCCACCCCCGCCACCCCGGCCCAGAAGCCGAGCGCGCGGGCGCGGACGGCGCGGTCCGGGTAGGCGGCTGCGAGCAGGGCCAGCGAGGTCGGGACGAGCAGCGCGGCGCCCGCGCCTTGGACGAGCCTGCCCGCGATCAGCATCCCGGGCGACATCGCGACGGCGCAGACCACCGACGCCCCGGTGAACCCGGCGAGGCCGGCCAGGAACGTCCGGCGGTGCCCGAGCCGGTCCCCGAGGCCGCCGCCGAGCAGCAGCAACGCGGCGAAGACCACGCTGTAGCCGTCGACGGACCACTGCACGGCGGACGGGCCCGCCTGCAACGAGCGCTGGATGTCCGGCACCGCGACGGTGACCACGGTGACGTCCAGCATGACGAGGAAGTAGCCGAGGCTCAACGCGATGAGTGGCGGCAGCGCCAGTGGGGGCGACTCCGCGCGCTGGTCGGGGACTCGGGTGCTCATGCGGTCAGTCTGTGGCGAAAACACTTCGTCGCCTGTCTAAGTGTCGCTGTCGTACCGTCGAGGGGTGCACCTCGAAGAGCCGAAGTCCGACCCCGACATCGCGCGGGCCGCCGCGCTCATCGCGGACGGTTCCCGCGCCCGGATCCTCAAGGCGCTGTGCGACGGCCGGTCGATCACCGCGACCGTGCTCGCCGAGGAGGCGGGGGTCAGCGGCCCCACGGCCAGCGTGCACCTGGCGAAACTCGTCGAGGCGGGCCTGGTCACCGCGCACCGCGACGGCCGCAACCGCCGCTACCGGCTCGCCCGCGCGGAGGTCGCGGAGGCGCTGGAGGCGCTCGCGCTCATCGCACCTCCGCTGCGGGTCAGCTCGCTCAAGCAGAGCGTCCGCGCGGACGCTCTGCGGCGGTCGCGCACCTGCTACGACCACCTGGCGGGTCGGCTCGGCGTGCACCTGATGGGGGTCCTGCTGGAGACGAAGGTGCTCAGCGGCGTGGACGGCACGCACCGCCCGGCCACCGCGGTGCACGACCGCCCGGCCGCCTACGGGCGCGATCACCACTACGAGGTGACCGACGAGGGTGCCACCACTTTGCGGCTGCTCGGGATCGACGTGCTGGAGTCCACCCGGCGGCGGCCCCTGGTCCGCTACTGCGTCGACTGGAGCGAGGAGCGCCACCACCTGTCCGGGGCGCTCGGGGCGGCGATCGCGAGCAGGCTGTTCACGCTGGGGTGGGTGCGCCACGGCGCCATCCCGCGGGTCGTGCACCTCACCGACGTCGGCGCCGACGGTTTGACCAGGACCTTCGGGCGCTCTTTCGAACTGGTGGCCACCGAGGCCCCCTGACGGCGGCCACCGGCTGTGCCGTGACTCACAGTCGACAAACGGAGAGTGCGCGACCTGCTACCCGTGGTAATTTTGAAATCGATTCGGGGAACGAAGACAGGCATTCACTGTGGGGGTGGAGAAGTGTCCGAATTGTGCATTCGTCCTGATGTTCTGCCTGATTCGCACCTGATTTCGGTCCTGTTGGCCGATCACGATCCGATCTCTCGTCACGTGCTCTCCGCGCAACTCGAATCCAGTAGTGAGCGGTTACAGCTGACGGGCAGCGTGGACGGCCTGATCCCGGTAGCGAAATGGCCTCGACTGCCCGAGATCGACGTAGTCGTTATGTCCGTTTATTCTAGAGAAGACGCAGCACGGGTCGTTCCGGAATTGTCCTCGCGCGGAATTCGGGTTCTTCTCCTCGTGTCGGGGATCGACCGGAAAACGGTGGATTGGGCGTTGTCGATCGGCGCGACCGGCTGCGTCGTCAAGGACGCGAAGATGGGGGGCCTCGCCGACGCGGTGCACGCGGTGGCGGGCGGCTACCTGCTGTTCTCGCCCGAACTGGCCGCGCAGGCCGGGCCCTCGGACGTCGTCACGCCGTTCCCGCTCCAGCGGTCGAACTCCGGGCTCACCGACCGGGAGCACGAGGTCCTCGGACTCCTCGCCGACGGCCTGAGCACCGTCGAGGCCGCCCGGTCGCTGGGCGTGTCCCCCGCGACGATCAAGAGCCACGTCTCCCACGCGCTGCCCAAGCTGGGGGCGCGCAACAGGCTCGAGGCCGTCCTCCTGATCCGCAACTCCGCGACGCCGTACGGCCCGGTGCGGAACTGGCGGACCGCGTGATCCGTTCGTCCCGCACCGGGCCCGGTCAGCGTCGACCGTGCCGGGCGGCGGCGCTCGCCAGTGCCGACAGCGCGGCGTGGTCGGCGCTCTCCGCGACGCCGACGCCCCACCGCACCGAGTCGCCCAGTGAGACCTCCAGGTAGACCGTCGTGAGCGGCCCCGTCGCGTGCTCGACCCGGTCCAGCACGCGGTAGGCCCGCCCGCGGTTCGCCAGCACCGCGAGCACCTCGGCCTCGCCCACCCCGGCGGGCACGTCGAGGACGGCGGCCGGGTCGAGTCCGAGCCCGTACTCCTGGTCGAACAGTTCGAGGATCAGTTCGGGCGTGACCTCGCCGCCCACCGCGTCGGTCCGGGTCTGGACCTCCGCCGAGAAGTCGATCTGCATCCGCCTGGGCAGGTCGAACCCGTGGTGCTCCTTCATCAGGAAAGCCACACCCCCCTTCCCCGACTGGCTGTTGACCCGGACGACCTCCTGGTAGGTGCGCCCGACGTCGTGGGGGTCGATCGGCAGGTAGGGCATCTCCCACCGGCGGTCCTCGACCGGGACGCCCGCGAGAGCGGCCTCCGCCCGCTGCGCCTCGAAGCCCTTCTTGATCGCGTCCTGGTGCGAGCCGGAGAACGACGTGAACACCAGGTCGCCCGCGTAGGGGTGGCGCTCGGGCACGGACATCCGGTTGCAGTAGGCGTAGACCCGCTTCACCTCGTCGATGTCCGAGAAGTCGATCATCGGGTCGACGCCCTGCGCGAACAGGTTCAGCCCCAGCGTCACCAGGTCGACGTTGCCGGTGCGCTCACCCTGGCCGAACAGGCAGCCCTCGACGCGGTCCGCGCCCGCCATGATCGCCAGCTCGGCCGCAGCTACCGCCGTGCCCCGGTCGTTGTGCGGGTGCGCGGACAGGCACACCGACTCGCGACGCGACAGGTTGCGCGACATCCACTCGATCCGGTCCGCGTAGACGTTGGGCGTCGTCCGCTCCACCGTGGCGGGCAGGTTGAGGATGATCTCCCGGTCCCGCTCGGGCTGCCAGACGTCCATCACCGCCTCGCAGACCTCGAGCGCGAAGTCGAGCTCGGTGTCGGTGAAGATCTCCGGCGAGTACTCGAACCCGAGCGCGGTCCCGTCGCCGAGGATCTGCTCCGCGTGCTTGAGGACGGTCCGGGCGCCGGTGACGGCGATGTCCTTGACCTGCTCGCGGTCCGCGCGGAAAACGACCCGCCGGAACAACGGCGCCGTGGCGTTGTAGAGGTGCACCGTCGCGTTCGGCGCGCCCTTCAGCGACCGCAGGGTGCGTTCGATCAGGTCGTCCCTGGCCTGGGTGAGCACCGAGATCGTCACGTCGGCCGGGATCAGCCGGTCGGTGATGATCGACCGGACGAAGTCGTACTCGGCCTGGGACGCGGCGGGGAACCCGACCTCGATCTCCTTGTAGCCCATGCAGACCAGCAGGTCGAACAACGCGCGCTTGCGCACGGGCTCCATCGGGTCGATCAACGCCTGGTTGCCGTCGCGCAGGTCGGTGGACAGCCACCGCGGCGCGACCGTGATGGCCCGGCCCGGCCAGGTCCGGTCCGGCAGGTCCACCCGCGGAGCGGGGGTGTAGCGGTGGAACGGCATGCCCGACGGGCGCTGCGGGGTCCGGTGCGCTGCGATCGGGGTCGTCCCAGCCGCCCCGACCGCCTCGAACAGGTCGGTCATCGGGCCGTCCTCAACGCCGCGCCGATCCGGTCGACCGCCTCGGCCAGCACGTCGCGCGAGGTGGCGAACGACAGCCGGACGTGGCCCTCCCCGCCTTCGCCGAACGCCGAACCCGGCGTCACCGCGACGCCCGCCTCCCGCAGCAGCCACTCGGTGAACCGCGCCGAGTCGCCCCGGCCCGTGCCGCGGATGTCGGGGAACGCGTAGAGCGCGCCCTCCGGCGCCGCGCACTCCACGCCGGGCAGCCGGTTGAGGCCCGCCACGAGCAGGTCGCGCCGGGCCTCGTACTCGGCGGTCATCGCCGCGATCGGCTCCTGCGGCCCGGTCAGCGCGGCCAGTCCGCCGCGCTGGGCGAACGAGCTCGCGCAGCCGACGGTGTGCTGCTGCACCTTGAGCACCTCGGAGATGATGTCCGCCGGGCCCGCGACGTATCCCAGCCGCCAGCCGGTCATCGCGTAGCCCTTGGAGAAGCCGTTGACGGTGAGGGTGCGTTCCGCGCCACCGGGCAGAGCGGCCGGGCTGAGGTGCGGCCGGTCCACGTAAGTGATCTTCTCGTAGATCTCGTCCGAGATGATGACGAGGTCGTGCTCCCGCGCGAACCGCACCAGGGCGCTCAGCTCGTCGCCGTCGAGCAGCCGTCCGGTCGGGTTGTTGGGCGTGTTGACCAGTACAGCCCTCGTGCTGCTGGTCAACGCCCGTTCCAGCGCTTCCGTGGTGAGCCAGAACCCGTCCGCGGCGCTCAGCGGCGCCGGTACGGGACGGGCGCAGGCCAGGTGTGCCATCGAGGCGTAGCTGACCCAGCTCGGCGTCGGGATGACGATCTCGTCGCCGGGGCCCGCGACGGTCAGCACCGCGCTGGCGAGCGCGTGCTTGGCCGACGGCGTGACGATGACGTCGTGCGCCGGGTCCACCAGCACGTCGTTGTCCTTCGCCAGCTTCTCGGCGATCGCCTCCAGCAGTTCCGGCGTGCCACGGCTGGGCGTGTAGTGCGTGAACCCCTCGCGCAGCGCGGACACGGCCTCGTCCGAGATGTGCTCGGGGGTGTCGAAGTCCGGCTCCCCGCCGCCGAGGTCGAGCACGTCGGCGCCCTGCGCGCGCAGTTCGCGCACGAGGTCGAGTACCGCGTAGGTCGCCGACTTCCGGATGTGGTCGAACCGCGTCGCCACCCTGGGCATGACTCTTCCTTCCGCTGTGTCCGCGATCGGTGGTGGCCGGTCAGTCCGAGACCCGGCCGCGCACGCCGTCCAGCCACTTGCCCGCGTGGCGATCGGCGGCGGCGTCGTCGCGGAACGCGTAGGTCTTGAGCAGCCAGCGCTTGCGGGCCTCCGCCGGGTCGTTGATCTCGATCTTCTCCCGGCTGTGCAGGCCGTCCTGGTTGGACAGCACGAAGAGGTCGCGCTCCAGGATGCGGTGCCGGACCTTCGCCGCCTTCGCGAGCGCGTTCTTCACGTCGATCAGCGCGTCCTTCGCCTCGACCGGGCTGCCTGGCGCGGTGGTGGTCGCGGTGTCGAGGTAGCGGAAGCTGTGGTGGTTCTCCAGGATCGGGTGGGCGCCGGAGTCGGTCAGGCTCGCGTTCTTGTCCTTGGAGAACACGTCGAACGGCGTGATGAAGTACGGCAGGCGAAGGATCCGCTGGGTCTCCTCCGACAGCTGGTCGAGCATCTCCCTGCCGTCGATGAAGCCGGTGTAGATCAGCTCGCCCTCGGGGCAGCGCATGCCGAGCAGCGCGATGTAGTCGGCGCGGACCTCGTGCGCGGTGCGGTCGTTGTGGAAGTACAGCTCGCTGTCGCTGTAGCCGGTGAGCTTGCCGCTGTACTTGTCGAACGCGACCACGTCGGTGAAGAAGTCGCCGCGGTTGCGGGCGTAGGCCAGCAGCGGGTTGCCCATCAGCTTGCCGAAGAGCTCCAGCAGCGCCTCGCCGATGAACGTCTTCTTCTCCGCGTGCTTGACCGACACGGGGTCGGTGTTGCCGAGGTTCGGCAGTCGCGTGTCCACCGGGACGTTGCGCAGGACGTGCGCGTCCGTGGTGCCGTTCTCGCGGTCCTCGCGGATCCGCGCGCAGACCTCGAGGAAGAACCCCGGCACGTCGCCCCTGTCCACCAGGTCGGCCACGGCCTGCGAGAACGCCTCGTAGTCCTCGTACGGGTTCTTGTCGACGTCGCCGAGGACGTCGTAGAGCTCTTCGTACTGCTCGTCGGTGAGGATGTGGATCGGCTTCATGATGCCCTTCCCTGATCCGGCGGGGATACCGGAATCAAGTTTCGCCACGGGCCGCGAACGCGTCATCGGCTTCCGGAGGAATCGGGATCGTCCACCGCACGTCCCCGGCGCAAGGGGTGGAGTCGGGTGGAAATGAATTACACTGGATCATCCCCCGGTGGAGATGAATTCCCCTTCGGCACACACCCTTGCGACTCGTGAACGAGCTGTGGTTGCCTCGAAGTGAATTGCACGCCGAACGCGCGGAGGAAAATCGCATGGGTTCGACGATGGCGCAGAAGATCTGGGCCGAACACGTGGTGCGCAGGGGATCGTCCGAGGAAGACCTGCTCTACGTCGACCTGCACCTGCTGCACGAGGTGAACACGCCGCAGGCGTTCGACGGGCTGCGGGCCGCGGGCCGGACCGTGCGGCGACCGGACCTGACCGTCGGCACCGAGGACCACAACACTCCGACGGTGTCCGCGACCCGCGTGATCCTCGACCCCGCGGCTCGGCGGCAGACCGAGCTCATGCGGGCCAACTGCGCCGAGTTCGACATCCCGCTGCACCGGCTGGGCGACGACCGGCAGGGCATCGTGCACGTGATCGGGCCCGAACTGGGGCTGACCAGGCCGGGCATGACGATCGTGTGCTGCGACTCGCACACCACCACGCAGGGCGCGTTCGGCGCGCTGGCGTTCGGCATCGGGACGAGCCAGGTGGAGCACGTGCTGGCGACCCAGACCCTGCCGATGTCGCGGCTGCGGGACATGGCCGTCACGGTGACCGGGCGGATGCCCTTCGGGTGCACGGCGAAGGACCTGGTGCTCGCGCTGATCGCCCGGATCGGCACGGCCGGCGCGCAGGGCCACCTCGTGGAGTTCCGCGGCGAGGCGGTGCGGGCGTTGTCGATGGAGGGCCGGATGACGCTGTGCAACATGGCGGTGGAGGCAGGCGCGCGGGCGGGGATGGTCGCCCCGGACGAGACGACGTTCGAGTACCTGCGGCGCCGTCCGGGCATGCCTTCCGACTGGGACGCCGAGGTCGCCTACTGGCGCACGCTGACCACCGACGTCGACGCGGTGTTCGACAAGGAGGTCGTGCTGGACGCGAACTCCTTGCGCCCGCACGTCTCCTGGGGCACGAACCCCGGCCAGAGCGTGCCGATCGACGCGCGCGTGCCGCACCCCCGCGAGTTCGCCGACGGCCAGGAGCGGGCAGCGGCCGAACGGGCGTTGGAGTACATGGACCTGGTTCCCGGCACGGCGTTGAGGGACGTGGCCGTGGACGCGGTGTTCATCGGTTCGTGCACGAACGGCCGGATCGAGGACCTGCGCGCAGCCGCGGAGGTGTTGCGCGGGAGGAAGGTCGCCGACTCGGTGGAGATGATCATCGTGCCGGGGTCCGCCGCGGTGCGCAGGCAGGCCTGCGAGGAGGGGCTGGACGAGGTGTTCGCCGCGGCGGGTGCGGACTTCCGCGCCGCCGCAGGGTGCTCGATGTGCGCCGCGCTGAACGAGGACCGGCTGCGGCCCGGCCAGCGGGCGGCGTCCACGAACAACCGCAACTACGAGGGCAGGCAGGGCAAGGGGTCGCGCACGCACATCGTGTCGCCGCCCGTCGCCGCCGCCACGGCCGTCCGCGGCCGGATCTCCTCCCCCGCCGACCTCTGACACCCCAGGGAGCACACGCGTGCAGCAGTTCACCGTCCACATCGGAACCGCCGTGCCGCTGCGGCGCAGCGACGTGGACACCGACCAGATCATCCCCGTCCGCTTCCTCACGCTCTCCGAGCGTACCGGCCACGCGGACTCGCTGTTCGCCGACTGGCGCGACGACCCGGACTTCGTGCTCAACCGCGAGGTCCACAAAGGATCGACGATCCTGCTGGCGGGCAACGACTTCGGTACCGGATCGTCCCGCGAGTACGCCGTGTGGGCACTGCTCGACTACGGTTTCCGCGCCGTGGTCGCCCCGCGGTTCGGCGACATCTTCCGCGGGAACGCGTCGCTCAACGGCCTGCTCCCGGTCGTTGTGCCCGCCGAGGTGGTCGAACGGCTGTGGCAGGCCGTGGAGGCCGACTCCTCCGTGCCCGTCACCGTGGACCTGGAACGGCTCGAGGTGCGGTGCGGCCCGCTCGTCGAGCCGTTCACCGTCGACGAGCGGGCCAGGGAACGACTGCTCGCCGGGACCGACCCGATCGACGCCACGCTCGCGCACCGCGACGACATCGAGGCGTACGAGGCGAACCGCCGCCGGTCGCTGCCCGTCACCGGGAGCACGACGTGAGGTTCGCCCAGTGCGCAGCCTTCGTCGCCGTGGTCGACCAGGGCAGCTTCACCAAGGCCGCCAAGGCGTTGGGCGTCTCGCAGTCCGCGATCAGCCACGCGATCGCGGGACTGGAAGCGGACCTGGGGTGCGTGCTGCTGTCGCGCGGCCGGTCCGGCGTGCGGATCACCGACGCGGGACGTGACGTGGTCGTGCACGCGCGGGCGATCGTGACGCACGCCGAGCAGATCCGGCGGACGGCGTCGGCGGTGGTCTCGGGGTCGCGGGGAACGGTGCGGTTCGCCACCAGCCAGAGCTTCGCGAGCAGGCTGCTCCCCCCGCTGCTGGACGAGTTCCGCACCCGGTTCCCGTCGCGGGAGGTGGAGTTGCGCGAGGGCACCGACCAGCAGATCGCGGCGTGGTTGCGCGGAGGCGCGGTGGACGTCGGCGTGGTGACCCTGCCGAAACCGGACCTGACCACGGTTCCGCTGTGGCGCGACGAGTTGTGCGTGGTGCTGGCCGCCGGTCACCGGCTCGCCGGGCACGCGGCCGTGCGGCCGGACCAGCTCGCGGGCGAACCGCTGGTGCTGCCGATCGGCGGGGTGGAACCGTTGCTGCGGGCGGTCCTGCTGGCCGCGGGCGTGGAAACCGTCGTGGCGTACCGGATCCGCGACCTGCACGCGCTGCTCGCGATGGTCTCCGCCGGGGTCGGGCCGACCGTGCTGCCGATGTCGTTGCTGCCGAACGGGATGTCCGGTGTGCTGGCCGTCCCGCTGGTTCCCGCGCTGACCAGGCAGGTCGCGCTCGGCGTCCGGGACGCCGTGAGCGGCGCCCCGGCGGTGGCGGCGTTCGTGCGGCTGGTCCGGGAACTCGTCCAGCGGACCGCGAACGAGCCGCTGAGCGCGTGAACCGGGCTCGGCCGAGACCGGTTCACGCGCGTCGCGTCAGCCCAACGGCCGGGTGGGCGCGCTGCGCACACCGAGCACCGTGCACCCGGTGACGCTGGTCACCTGGTGCACGCTGCCCGGTTCCTCGACGATCAGGTCACCGACGCCGTAGCGGTCGCCGTTGTCGTTGACGAGTTCGCCTTCCAGCACGAACATCAGCTCGTAGCCGAGGTGTTCGTGCAGGTCCCCGTGAGCCCCCGGACCCATCCTGGTGAGGAAGGCCGTGGCGTTCTGGGGATCGCCGGTGGTGAACAGCGGGTGGATCTCCACCCCGGCGCGACCTGGTTGTTCCCAGCGGGTCCACGCCACGGCGTCCAGGCCGGTGGCGGACAGGACGTCCCGCAGCACGTGAACCGATCGGACCCTGGTGTCGGTCATGGTGTTCCTCTCGATCAGCCGACCGGCAGCGGAGCCGGTTCCGAGGCGATGTGGGCGGCGGACAGCGCGTGCCGGGCGATCGCGTCCGCGTCCCTGGTGAACTCGTTCCACGGGCCCGGCCTGCCGCTGCCGACGAACGTGAACCACCGGGTGTGCTCCGTCGGCACGCCCAGCACGTACAGGTCGGTGTTCGGCCTGCCGTGCCGGTCCAGCGGGTGGAACGGGCTGCGGGTGACCGCGACGCCGCCGGTGTGGAACGCGGTGTCGCCCGTGCCGTTGGTGAAGCCGTTCCAGATGGCGCGGCGCACCAGGGCCCGCGTCAGCGGCGAGTCGTCCAGGTGCACGGCGGGGTTCGCGATGCGGGCGTCGATGAGCGTCTCGACCTCGACCCGCGATCCGGGCACGGCGGGCGAGGACAGCACGAACCTGTTCCTCCCGCCGTCCACCGCGAACTCCGCGTCGGGGCCCACCAGCCGGAGGAGTCCCGCCCGCCGCAACGCTTCCGCCTGCCTGATCCGCACGAGCGGCGGGCCGGCCGCCAGCAGTGAGCTGCGCGGCGAGAACCAGGACAGGAAGTGCCGGTGCGCGTCCGGTGCGAGCCCGCCGAAGTCGGTGATCTCGCGCAGCACCCACCGCGTGTCGCGCAGCACGTCGAGCGCCGCCTTCACCGGCGAGGCGTAGTTGCCGCGCACCGCGTGCTCGACGTCGTGGCGGACGTGGTCGTCCAGCGCCCGTTCGAACTCCGCCCGGTCGGCGAAGCGGCGGTCGGCGAAGGGACGGGACTGGCGCTCGAAGTCGAACGGGGCCAGGTCCGCGACCCCGTGACCAACGGCGATCGACCGGAGGTCCGGCGGCCTCGCACCGGTCGCCGCGACCACGGCCGCGGTGAACTCCGCAGCGGCCTCGGCGCCGAACCGCTCCCGGACCTCGGTCAGGTAGTAGACGTATTCGATCTCGGCGAGGATCCACGGCAGCACGTGCGCGGCGAAGTCGATCTCACCGAACACGAGGCCGCGGCAGACCCGTTCGGTGGTGAAGAGCGTCGGCCGGAACTTGAGCGCGGCGGGCTTCTGGTTGACGCCGCGCGCGGGCAGGGCCACACCGCTGCGGGAACCGCCTATCAGCACCGGTTCCCGGCCGCTCGCCAGGTAGCGCAGGCCGTCGCCGTCGTCGACGAACCGCCCGCCCCGACCGACGGTCAGGGCCAGCATGAGGTCGTAGAAGGTCAGGCCGAGCCCGAGGAGCCCGACCGCGGAGCCGTCCGGGATGGTGTCCAGCGGCATCGTGACCGCCGAGTCGGCGGCGAAGTAGCGCAGTTCCGGCCGCGCCGCCGCGAACTCCTCGAACTCGCGGAACCGTCCCACCTGCTCCAACTTCGGATGCCCGGTCGTCAACACGACCTTGTCCACCAGCAGGTGGTCACCGGTGGAGAGGTCCAAGCGGTACTCGACCGACGTGGGCTCCACGTCCAGCACCGCCGCCGTTACCAGGTGCAGGCGTACCCCGGCCGGCAACGATGCCCCGATCACACTCGTGACCCACCGCATGTACCTGCCGTGCAACGCCCTGGGCGCGTATCCGGTACGCCCTTCGAACCCTGCCTCGTGCTCACTCCACCACTCGGCGAGCGAAGGCTCGGCACCCGGCCGCGCCCCTTCCCCGTCCGACGGCCCGGAGAACATCGTCACCTCGCCGCAGGGGGTGTTCATCAGGAACCACTCGGGCTGCCCCGACTGCCAGATGCGACCACAGCCGACCTCGACCGAGTCCACCAGGTACAGCTCGACCGGCACGGCGGGCGGCAGTTCGATCATCCTGGCGACCAACCGTTCCAGCACGGCGAGCCCACGCGGCCCACTACCGACGACGGCGATCCGAAGCGGTCCGAACACCTCCATCGACGCACCTTCCCATAGGTTCCTCTTCCTCGAGGAAATCTATTCAGCGCCACACCCGCCGGGAAGAAGAATCCCTTCATACGTCCCATCGAATCCACTCATGCACAATGCTCCGAATGGTTCCCGAATACCGATCGCACACGGATAGCTTCGACGACATGACTCGCTCCCCCGCACTCCTCGTGCTGGACCTGCTCAACGACATCGTGCACCCCGACGGCCAGTACGCGCCGCACGGCTACGAACAGCAGGTCTCGAGCCGCGGCGTACTGGAACGAGCAGCCACCGCCATCAGCCGAGCACGAACGGCGGGCATTCCCGTCATCTACGTGGTCGTGGGATTCTCACCGGACTTCTCGGAATGGCCCGCGACCTCCCCGATCTTCGCCGAGGCAAAAGAAGCGAAAAAGCTGATCATCGGCACGTGGGCCACCGAAATCCACGACAAGGTAAAACCCGAGGAAGGCGAAGCGGTAGTCATCAAACGACGCATCAGCCCGTTCCACGGCACAGAACTCGACCTGGTGCTGCGCACCAGAGGCGTGAACACCCTTCTGCTCACCGGCGTCTCCACCGACTTGGTCGTACTGGCGACGGCACGGGACGGCCACGACCGCGACTACGCGGTAGAGGTGCTCGCCGACGCGACCGCGGCGGCGA
>DATMCA010001139.1:0-3208 GCA_035559015.1 Umezawaea sp.
AACACCGACAGCCCCCGTTCGGACAGCCGCTCCTCGATGCCCGCGATGAACTCCATGAAGAACGGCTCCGCGCCGAGCAGCCGGGCCGGGCGGGCGAGCACCAGCCCGACCGCGCCGACCGACTCCGTCGGGGTGGCACCCATTCAGGACCTGACCACGGGCGTCACGAGGCCGTTGGCGCAGCGCAGGACGTGCGGCCCGGTGAGCACGGCCGGGTCGGCCAGCACCTCTTGCGTGCGGACCAGGAACGAGCGGGTCTCCCCCGCGAGCATCGGCACCAGCATCTCCTCGGCGACGGCGTCGGGGGCGACCCGGTCCGCCAGCAGGGCGACGTCCCGCGCGAACGACGTGGCGCGCACGTCGACGCGGTAGCCGCCGGTCACGGCCTCGACCCGCGCGCTCAGCGGAGCGGGGTCGTAGGACAGGTCGCGGTCCTCGGCGAAGAGGTGGACGGCGCGCGTGTCGGCCGTGGTCGCCACCAGCACCTCTCCCTCCGGGTCGTTCGGGGTGACCAGTGGCTCGGTCAGCTCGATCAGGGCCGCGGTCCGGGCCCGCACCGTCACCGGAAGAGTAGTCGCCCCCAGCACCTCGCCGCCGAAGGTCTGCCGCTCCAGCACCACGTCACCGGACCACTCCTCGTCGTGGTCGTTCACCGCGACCAGTGCGAGCCGCCCGTCCCTGGGCTGGAACGTCAGCAGCCGGGGCGCGAACGCGTGCCGCAGCGAGTACCAGAGGGGCTTGAGGCGCTCGTCGCCGTCGATGGCCGCCCACGACGTGGACGGCCAGCAGTCGTTGAGCTGCCACACGACGGCGCCCGCCGTGCGCGGCCACCAGGACCGGAAGTGCTCCACGCCGAACGCGACCGCGCGGGCCTGGTTGAGCTGCGTCGCCCAGTGCCAGTCGGCGAAGTCCTCCGGCACGGGCAGGTGCGCCGCCAGACCGCGGTCGAGCTTGCCGTTGCCGTCCTCGGCCTTCTGGTGCAGCAGGAACGTCGGCGAGGTCGACGTCAGCGGCTCGTCGTGCACCCAGTTCGTGAGCGTGGTCCACGTCGGCGGGCCCTGGAACCCGAACTCGGAGCAGAAGCGCGGGACGTGGTCGAGGTAGTGGGCGTAGTCGAGCCGGTTCCACACCTCCCACTCGTGCCGCGTGCCGTGGTCCGGGTCGTTGGGGTGCACATTCCCCGGGCTGTACGGGCTCCCCGGCGAGTAGTGCCGGGTCGGGTCCAGCTCGGCGACGATCGCGGGCAGCAGCTCGGTGTAGTACTTCAGCCCCCACGTACGACCCGCGAGCTGCTCGGCCCAGCCCCAGTCGGCGAAGCCCCACAGGTTCTCGTTGTTGCCGTTCCACAGCGCCAGCGACGGGCGCGCGACGAGCCGGGCGACGTTCTCCCGCGCCTCGGCCTCGACCTCGCTCCACAGCGGCTCCTCCTCGGCGTAGGAGGCACAGGCGAACGGGAAGTCCTGCCACACCAGCACACCGCGCTCGTCGCACACGTCGTAGAAGTCGTCGGTCTCGTAAATGCCGCCGCCCCAGATCCGCAGCAGGTTCAGGTTCGCCCCGACGGCCTGGTCGACCCGGCGGGCGAGCCGGTCGCGGGTGATCCGGGTGAGGAAGTGGTCGTCCGGGATCCAGTTGGCGCCCTTGGCGAACACCGGCTTCCCGTTGACCACGAAGGTGAACGGGGTGCCGATCTCGTCGGGCTCGGTGTCGACGGTGATCGTGCGGAAGCCGATCCGGTGCTCGGAGCCGTCGACCACCTCGCCGTCGGCCAGCAGCTCCACCCTGAGGTCGTAGCGGGGCTGGGCGCCGTAGCCGACCGGCCACCACAGCTCCGGGTCCGGCACCACGACGGTGACCGCGGCGGTGTCGCCGTCGACGACGGTCCGCGCCTCGCGACCGTCCACGGTGGCCACCAGCACGACCTCGGCGGCCCCGGCGCGCTCGACGTCCGCCCGCACCTCGACCCGCCCGTCGCCGTCGACCGTCACCAGTGGCCGCACGGACGCCAGCCGCGCGGCCGACCACCGCTCCAGCCGGACGGGCTTCCAGATGCCCGCTGTCTGGAGGTCCGGCCCCCAGTCCCAGCCGAACGAGCAGGCCATCTTGCGGACCATGTTGAACGGGTGCGGGTAGGCGTGGTCGCGCCAGCCCAGCTCCGCCTCCACCTCGTCGGCGTAGGTCAACGCCGACCGGAACGCGACCACGAGGTCGTTCGAGCCTTCGCGCAGCACCTCGCGCACGTCGAAGCGGTAGCCGCGGTGCATGTTCTTCGTGGACCCGAGGCGCACGCCGTTCAGCTCGACGGTCGCCACCGTGTCGAGCCCGTCGAAGACCAGGTCGACCCGCTCGCCGTCGGCGGGGGCGGCCGCGTCGAACGCCAGCGCGTAGCGCCAGTCCGTCCGGTGGACCCAGGCCAGCTCCTCCTCGGCGCGGTCGAGGAACGGATCGGGGATCAGCCCGGCGGCCAGCAGGTCCAGGTGGGTGCTCCCCGGCACCGCGGCCGGGACGCTCACTCCCTGGACGGTCTCGGGCACGTCGCCCGACACCGCGCTCAGGTGCCACCCGTCGTGCAAGGTCTGGTGGATCATGGGGTCCCCGCTCCACGAAGTGACTCGAAATCAGGTCGATTCTTACGTCGGCAACTAAAGTAAGTCAATGATGGTGCTCCGACGACCGACAGGGATGTAGCTCACTGTGCCCTCCGCACCCAACGCCCCGACCCCCGACCACGCCCACCTGCGCGCGGCGGGGGTGAGCCTCGCGCTCGACCTGTCCGGCGGAACCCTGCCCAGGGTCCTGCACTGGGGCGCCGACCTCGGTGAGAACGCCGACCTCGACGCCCTCCGCACCACCTCGCTGCGGCAACCGATCGGCAACTCGATCGCCGGTGACGTGGCCGTGGCCGTGCTGCCCGAGCAGTCGGCGGGCTGGCTGGGCACCCCCGGCCTGGTGGGCAACCGCGCGGGCCGCGACTTCTCGACCGCGTTCCGCGTCGTGGACACCTCGGTGGACGGCGGGGTCGTGGTCACGACGGCCGAGGACCCCGCCGCCGGCCTGGCCCTGACGTCGACCGTCGAACTCACCCCCTCGGGTGTCGTCCGGCAGCGCGCCGAGCTGACGAACACCGGCGACTCGCCGTTCGCGCTGGACGCGCTGAACCTGACCCTCCCGGTCCCGCCGGTGGCCGTGGAACTGCTCGACTTCACCG
>DATMCA010001140.1:0-5169 GCA_035559015.1 Umezawaea sp.
CCAGTTATCAGGTTTCGCGCTGCGCTGGACGGCGGACGTCATCAGGTCGATTCCGCTACCGTGCGCGGCCGTCCTCGCGGCCGCGCTGGCCGTGGGATGGCAGGTTGACCTGATCACGATCTAGCGTCCTCTCCGAGTTCCGGCGGGGATACGACGAACGGCCCTCCTCCGCAGTAAGGCGGTCCTGCCGGCGCAGCCCGCATCACTGGGAAACGACAGCCGAAGGGGATGCGGCGGCGGCCGCCCGCCGTTGTTCCCCGACGCGCGACGACGCGACCGGCAACTCAGCCGGTCGCCCCCAGTGGTCGGTGGCGGACCGAGAGGGCGGCCAGGTGGGCCTCGTGGCGGCGCATGTCGTCGAGGAAGCCCGGCCAGTCGCCGCCGCCGGACCAGGCGTTGCCTGCCAGCGCGCACAGCCTGGGGAACGCCAGGTACTCGGCGTGCGACGGGTCGGGGACGAACTCGGTCCAGAGCTGGGCCTGGGTGCCGAGGACCAGGGCGGCCTCCTCCGGCGACCAGCCGGGTGGGGGGAGTTCCTGGGTGTAGACGTCCCGCAGGGTCACCACTCCCGCGGGTTGGCCCGCGAGTTCGTCGGCGGCGTCGGTCTGCGGGTAGTCCAGGTAGGTCGAGCGCCACGGGGTCATGATCACTCGGTGGCCGTTGCGAGCGGCCTCCAGGCCGTGGACGGGATCGCGCCAGACCATGACGGTGGTCTCCTCGGGCAGGGTGGCGGCGCCACCGCCCTCGTCCCAGCAGACCGGGGTGCGGCCGTTCTCCAGCAGGAAGCGGCTGATCTCGCCGAGGAACCAGCCGTGCAGGGCGTCCGGGCCCGCCAGGCCCTCGGACCGGACGCGCTCCAGCGCGAGCGGGCTGCGGGCCCACTCGGTGGTGGGGCACTCGTCGCCGCCGATGTGGATGTTGGAGGACGGGAAGACGTCCATCACCTCGGTCAGCACGGCGCGACAGAAGTCCATTGTGGACTCCTGAACGCCGAACACCTCCTCCGAGACGCCCCAGCTGGTCCACACGGGCAGGTGGCGGTCGGGGAAGTTGCCGAGGTGCGGGTACGCGGCGAGCGCGGCGCGGGCGTGGCCGGGCATCTCGATCTCGGGCATGACGGTGACGCCGCGTTCGGCGGCGTGCGCGACCAGGCCGCGGAGTTCGGCGGTGGTGTACGCGCCGCCGTGCGGGTTGGCGTCGAACCGGGTGCTGCCCGCCGGGCCGATCATGCTCTCGGCGCGCCAGCCGCCCACCTCGGTGAGCTCCGGGTAGCCGGGGACGGGCATGCGCCAGCCCTGGTCGTCGGTGAGGTGCAGGTGCAGGACCGTGAGCTTGTGCAGTGCCAACAGGTCCACGAACCGGTGCAGGAACGAGATGGGCATGAAGTGCCTCGCCACGTCCAGCATCGCGCCGCGCCACGGGAACGCGGGGACGTCCAGCACGTCGACGCACGGCAGCGTGATCGGGCCGGTGGGCGCCACGGGCAGGAGCTGGCGCAGGGACTGGACCCCGTGCAGCAGACCGGCGGAGGCCGCCGCGCGGAGCCTGATCCCGCCCTCGTCGACGCGGAGCTCGTAGCCCTCGGCACCGAGGTGCCCCAGTGCCGGGTTCACCGCCAGCACCACGTCACCGTCCGACGAGGGCGGGAGCGCGACGCCGAACGGCCTCAGGTAGCCGCGCAGCAGGTGGACCGCCTGCGCGGCACCGGCTCCGGTGCGGACCGCGGTGGCACCGCCGATCGTGAAGCCGCCGGGAAGCCGCACCAGGTGCTTGGGCTGGGGAACGATCACGCGTGCACTCTCCTCATCCTTTGACCGCGCCCGCGGTGATGCCGGAAGTGACCCGCCCCTGGAGGGCGAGGAAGACCAGGAGGACGGGGACCATGAACAGCGTCGAGGCGGCCATCGTGGCGCCCCAGTCGGTGCCGAAGGTGTTGCTGAACGACGACAGCCACACGGGCAGCGTGCGGTCGTCGCGGTTCTTGATGATCAGCAGGTTGGCGAAGGCGAACTCGTTCCACGCCGTGATGAACCCGAACAGCGACGTGGACATGAGGCCGGGGGCCAGGAGCGGGAAGACGATGCGGCGGAACGCCTGGAAGCGCGTGCAGCCGTCGACCAGCGCCGCCTCCTCCAGGTCGACCGGGATCGCGCCGAGGAACCCGCGCAGGGTCACGATGGTGAACGGCAGCGTGATCATGAAGTAGATCAGCGTCAGCATGGACAGCTTGTCGAGCATGTCCGTGTCGCGGGCGATGACGTACATCGGGATCAGCAGCGCTTCCCACGGCGTCATCTGCGCGACGAACACCATCAGGATGAACGCCCGCCTACCCTTCCACCTCATCCTGGCGACGGCGAACGCGGCCAGCAGGGCGACGGCCAGCGCGAGCAGGACTCCGCCGAGCGACACGACGAGGCTGTTGCGCCAGAACAACCAGAACCCGCTCGCCTGGACGGCCGTGGCGAAGTGGTCGAAGCTGACCGTGGTGGGCCAGAAGGTCGGGGTCGGCGCCTGGATGTCCTTGGTGGGCTTGAAGGCCGTCAGGACCATCCAGTACACCGGGAACACCGCGACGACGCAGACCACGAGCGCCGAGAAGGTCAGGGGGATCCTGCGCCACCTCACAGTTCCGCCTCCTGCTTGAACATCTGGCGGAAGTAGGCCAGCAGCACGACCACCAGCAGCAGCACCGTGATCATCGAGACGGCCGCGCCGAGGTCGTACTTGTTGAGCGACTGCGCGATCTGGAACGCGTACACCGGCAGCGTCGTGGTGGCGTCCCCCGGTCCGCCCTGGCTGATGGCCCAGATCTGGACGAACGACTTGAACACCCAGATCACCTCCAGCGACAGGATCAGGCCGAACATGGGCCGCAGGATGGGGAACGTGATGGAGGTGAACAGCCGCCACGCGCCGGCGCCGTCGATCTTCGCCGACTCGTACAGCTCCGACGGCACGGTCGTCATCGCGGAGTACAGCGACAGCGCGGCGAACGGGACCGACTGCCAGACGATGAGCGCGACCAGGATGCCGAACGTGGAACCGCCGTCGGCGAACCACGTGTAGTCCTGGAACTGCCCGAACCCGAGCTGGACGAGCACCCAGTTGACCACGCCGAGCCGGGACTGGAACAGCCACTGGAACACCGTCGTGGCGGCGATGATCGGCGTCGCCCAGGTGAGCACCAGGCAGCCCATCACCAGCAGCCGCAACCACTTCCCGAGCGCGGACAGCAGCAGCGCGACCAGGGTGGACAGCACCATGATGAGCACGACGTTCACCACCGTGAACAGCAGCGTGCGCCGGACCACGGCCCAGAACACCGGGTCCGCCAGCGCTTCCCGGTAGTTGTCCAGCCCGACGAACACCGCGCCGCCGCGGATCAGCTCGCCGAGCCGGAAGTGCTGCACCGAGATGATCAGGTTGCGCACCAACGGGTACAGCAGCAGGTACGCCGACCCGAGCACGGTCGGGGCGATCAGCAGGTAGGGCCAGATCGACACCCGGCGCCGCCGCCTCGGGCGCTGAGGCGGCGGCGGTCCTTGGGTGGCGGTCGGCCTCACCAGATCGGAGGACACGGAGGTGGCCGACACGTCCGGCCTACTTGCCGGAGTTCAGCGCGGTGGCGATCACGTCGTCGGCCTTCTTGGCCTCCGCGGCGGGGTCACCGCCGGTCAGCACCGCGGTGAGGAAGTCCTTCACCGGGTTCTTCGCCTCCACGGCCGCCCAGTTCGGCGACTGCGGGGTGCCGTGGCCGTTGACCGCGCCCGCGGCCATCGCCGCCGCGCCGGGGTTCTCCGCCAGCGCGGACGCCAGGCTCGTGCGGTTCGGCACGTAGTTCATCGCCTTCGCCAGCTCGGTCTGCCACTTCTCCCCCGCCAGCGACTTGATCATCGCGTAGGCCTGGTCCGGGTGGTCGGAGGACTGGGGCACGATCAGGTCGGAGCCGCCGGTGAAGACCGCTCCGGGCTTGTCGGCGGTCTTGCCGGGGATCGGGAAGAACCCGAGCTTGCCCTCCAGCGCCGGGTTGGCCTTGGTGATCAGGCCCGCCGCGCCGGGTACCGCGATCAGCTGGGCGACGTCACCCCTGGAGAAGACGTCGGTCTGCTGCGGCTTCGCCTCGTCGGAGTCCTTCGGGCCCTGGCCCAGCGCCTGGAGGGACCGGTAGAAGTCGACGGCCGCCGTGCCCGCCGGCGTGCCGAGGCCGCCCTTCCACTTGTCGCCGTCCTTGGTGGCGAGGTCGCCCCCCTCGTCCCAGAGGAACCCGGACAGCACGTACCAGTTCTGCCCCGGCAGGTAGATGCCCTGGGTCGCGCCCTGGTTGAGCTTGGCCGTCGTCTCCAGCCACTCGGCGCGGGTCTTCGGCGGCGTGGTGATCCCGGCCGCGGCGAAGAGGTCCTTGTTGTAGATGACCACGCGGTTCGCCGCATAGTAGGGGATGCCGAACTGCTTGCCGTCGACCGCGCCGGGGTCGCGCAGGCCGGGGATCCAGTCCTTGCCGTTCAGCTCGCCGACCTTGTCGGTCAGGTCGACCACGCCGCCGCTGGCCGCGTACTGCGCGACCTGGGTGTTGCCGACCTCGATCACGTCGGGGGCGTCGTTGCTCGCCAGCGCGCTGACGACCTTCTGCCCGATGCCGCCCCACTCCTGGATCTGGATGTTGAGCTTGATGTTCGAGTTCTCGGCCTCGAAGTCGCCCTTGAAGCGCTGGAGGAAGTCGGGGGTGACGCTGTCCTTCATGAGCCAGACGTCCAGCGTGACGGGACCGTCCGATGTGGACGTCGGCGTGGACGAACCGCAGGCGGCGGTGGCGAACGCCAGCGCGAGAGCGGCGGCGAGCAGGCGGGGGCTCTTCATCAGTCACCTCGTGGCGCGATGTTGACCATTGGTAAGACCAGATCTGTTGCACCAGAAGGTGGCATAGACCAATCGTCCGGTCAAGCATCGAGACCAAGAAGATGTTTCCGCAGACCAGCAACCGTTCTGATGATCTACCGAACGGCGGTTGACACTTACTCAACCACTGAAAAAGCGGTCAACTGGTCAGTTTTCCACCTGACCAGTCGACCGCTTCGGTGTGGCTTCAGTCCAGCGAGGCGACGAACCGGGACACCGCGTCCGGGGTCAACTTCTGCGCGAGCCGTCCGCCCGGCGCGAGCGAGGCGA